>NZ_JBEZXZ010000251.1:0-11677 GCF_040638275.1 Actinoplanes sp. NPDC026623
GTCGCCGCCCGCGCCCGGCTCGCCGAGGTCTGATGGCCTCGGCGAAGGCGCGGCGCCACACCCTCGCCGCACTGATCCTGGTGGTGGTCGTGCTGCTGGCGGCGCTCGTGTGGCCCTGGCGGGTGCGCAGCCTGGTCGCGTTCCAGGTGATGTTCGGCGCCGTCGCCGTCCTGCTCGTCTGGCCC
The DNA here is from genome assembly GCF_040638275.1 of Actinoplanes sp. NPDC026623. Classification (NCBI taxonomy): domain Bacteria; kingdom Bacillati; phylum Actinomycetota; class Actinomycetes; order Micromonosporales; family Micromonosporaceae; genus Actinoplanes; species Actinoplanes sp. NPDC026623. The sequence goes on from NZ_JBEZXZ010000251.1 coordinate 186, forward strand.
CGGCGGCAGGGATCCGCCGACCCGGTGTCCAATCTGGTCGGCCGCGCCGAGGCGATCGACACGATCCTGCAGCGGCTGGCGACGATGCGCGCGCAGCGGGCCGCGGGCACCGCGACGGGTGCCGCAGCGATCCTGATTCACGGCATGCCGGGCGTGGGCAAGTCCGCCCTGGCTCACGAGCTCGCCCGGCGGCTCACCCGGGACTATCCGTCCGGGATGGTGATGGTCAACCTCAACGACGCCGGCGAGCCACTGGCGACGGGGAACATCCTCACCATCGTGCTGCGGGCGCTGCACTGGCCGGACGCGATCCCGGCCACCACGGCGGAGCGGGCCAGCATCTTCCGCGCGCTCACCGCGGGCCGGCGCATCCTGTTCGTCCTCGACGCCGCCGGCGACCCGGGGCAGGTCATCGGGGTGCTGCCCAGCACCCCGGACTGCGCGGTGATCATCACCAGCCGCCGCAACCTCGGGCCCCAGCTGGGCATCTGGTCGTACCGGCTCGGGCCGCTGGAGCCGGACGAGGCGCTCGACATGCTGACCGCCGTGACGACGATGGACCGCTTCAGCTCCCTGGCCGCCAGCACCCGCCTGGTGCAGGCGTGCGGCCGGCTGCCGGTGGCCATCCGCAGCGTCGCCGAACGGGTGGTCTACGACGGCCAGACGCTGGAGGAACTGATGGCCGCGCTGCTGCGGGTGAGGTCCGCCGACATCGACTGGAGCCGGTGGGACGACGCCGTCACGGCCGGCATCGCGGCCGAGTTCGAGCGGCTCAGCGTCCTGGAACGCCGGGCGATCTGCCTGCTCACGCTCGTGCGGTCGCCGTCGTTCGCCTCCTGGGTGCTGTGCCCGCTGCTCCAGGTGCCGATGTCGACGAGCGACGTGCTGGCGACCATGCTGACCACCGCCCAGCTGCTCCAGCCGGCGGAGCGCGACCGCCGCTTCGAGATGGCCAGGTACCGCTTCCACCCCGTCGTCAGGGCCTTCATGGAGTCGCAGCTGAACCGCGACGCGGACCTGCTGGCCGGGTGCCACGACGCGCTGGACCGGCTGCGCCGGGCCTATCGCGAGCTGGCACTCGCGGCGCTCAGCGGCCCCGGCCAGCGCCCGCTGCCGGCCTTCGACGCCACCCACGGCTGGGCGCCGGCCGTGTCGCCGCGCGCGCCCGCGGACTCCGCGACCGAGTGGGTGCTGGCGGAGCAGGCGAACCTGCGCGAGGTGGCGCTGGAGGCCGTCGACGAGGAGCCCGACCTGTGCTGGCGGCTCACCGCGATGTTCACCGAGCCGTTTCCCCACCTCGACACGGCCTTCGAGGCCGCGATCAAGGCGACCGGGAGCGGCTTCCTGGTCACCAGCGAGCTCGACGTCCGCGTCGCGCAGGCGCGGGTGCAGGCGATCGCCGGCCGCTTCGACGACGCCGACGCGACAGTGGACCTGCTCGCCACCCGGGTGGCGCAGCTCTCGGCGCACGGGCACGGGCCGGAGGTACGGCGGCGGGCGGCGCTGGCGCACCTGACCTCGGCCGAGGTCTACGCCCAGCTGCCGTGGCCCGAGCGGGCCGCCCGGCACCTGTCCCGCGGCCGGGAACTCATGAACCACGCCGAGACCGCCGACCTAGCCGTACGGGCGGACCGCGTCGCCGCCCTGAGCGACGTGCCGCCGTCGGCCCCGGTCGAAGAGGGCCCGGCGGACGAATACTGGACCGGGCTGGCGCGGGCGGCTGCCCTCAGGCGCGCCGGGGACCTGCCCGGCGCCGCGGCCGTCCTCGCCCGGCTGTGCGCGCGCCACGCCGGCGACGCACACCGCGAGGCGCTGCTGCACCACCACCTGGCCCGGACGCACCTCGACACGCACCTCGCCGCCGCGGCGACCGGGCAGACGGACACGCTCGTCGCGGCCGGCCGGCACGCGATGCTGTCCGTGCTCGCCGCCGAGCAGCTCGACGACCACTGGGGTGCGGCCCGCGCCCACCTGCTGCTGGCGCGGGTGCTCGCCGTCGCCGGCAACCGCGCCGACGCCCGCTCCCAGGCACGGGCCGGCGGCGAGCGGCTCGACGCGGCGGCCGGGGTCATGCCGCCGTACCTGGAGGCGGAACGCGCCTGGGCCGAGGCCGAAGGTTTGCTGTCCGCCGCACCTGCCGGGTGATTTCATGTCGAGAAGCCGCGACCGGCTCCGCTCCCCAGATGAGGGCCACGCAGGCGCGGCCCACGACATCAGGAGACACCATGCCGAAATTCCTGCTTCTCAAGCACTACCGTGGCGGCCCGGAGCCGCACCGTCCGGTGCCCGCGATGGACGAGTGGGCGCCCGAGGACGTGGAGGCGCACATGGCCTTCCAGCACCACGTCAACGAGCTGCTGCAGAAGAACGGCGAGTACGTCGACGCGCAGGCGCTCACCCCGGCGCGCACCTGGGTGCGCTACGGCGGCCCGGACAACGCGCCGGTCACCACCGACGGCCCGCTGCCCGAGACCAGCGATCTCGTGGCGGGCTGGTTCATGATCGACGTCGAGTCGCACGAGCGCGCCCTCGAGCTCGCCGCCTACGTCTCCTCCGAGCCCGGCCCCGGCGGCACGCCGATGTACGAGTGGATCGACGTCCGTGAGGTCATGACCCTGACGCCGTCGGCGACCGACCCGGCGTGACCGGCGAACCGGCCCCATGGAAGGACGAGGGCGCGCTGCGTGCCCTCGTCCCCCGGGTGCTCGCGGGCCTGGTCCGGCGGGGCGAGGACTTCGACACCGCCGAGGACGCGCTGCAGGAGGCCCTGCTCGAGGCGCTGCGGGTGTGGCCCGAGCACCCGCCGCGCGACCCGCGCACGTGGCTGGCGACGGTCGCGACCCGGCGGCTCGTCGACGCCCGCCGCAGCGAGGCGGCCCGTCACCGCCGCGAGGAGACCGTGTACGCCGAGCCGCGGCCCGCCGCCGCCGAGGAGGGCGACGACACCCTGTTCCTGCTGTTCTGCTGCTGCCACCCCGAGCTCGCGCCCGCCTCCCAGGTGGCGCTGACGCTGCGCGCCGTCGGCGGCCTCACCACCCGGGAGATCGCCGCCGCCTTCTACGTGCCGGAGGCGACGATGGCGCAGCGGATCAGCCGGGCCAAGCGCCTCCTGCGGGGCCGCCGCCTGGACCGGCCCGGCGATCTCGCCGTCGTGCTGCGCGTGCTCTACCTCGTCTATTCGGCAGGCCACGCGGGCCGGGTGGACCTGGCCGGCGAGGCGATCCGGCTCGCCCGCCAGCTCACCCTCGCCACCGATGAACCGGAGGCGCGCGGGCTGCTCGCGCTGATGATCCTCAACCATGCCCGGCTGCCCGCGCGCTTCGACGACCGGGGGCGCATCGTCACCCTCGACCGGCAGGACCGCGCCCTTTGGGACACCCGCGAGATCGCCGAGGGCGTACGCGTGCTGCAGTCGGCGCTGGCCCTTGAACGCCCCGGCCGTTACCAGGTCGAGGCCGCCATCGCCGCCCTGCACGACGACGCGGCGTGCGCCGAGGAGACCGACTGGCCGCAGATCCTCGCCTGGTACGACGACCTCGTCGCCCTCACCGCCGACCCGGTGCGCCAGAACCCGGCGGCGGTGCTCGGGCGCGCGGTCGCGGTCGGCCACGTGCACGGCGCGGCCGCCGGGCTGGGCGAGACCGAACGGCTGCGCGAGGTACTCGGCGAACGCCACCGGTGGCACGCCGTCCGGGGCCACCTGCACGAGCTCGGCGGCGACCTGCCCGGCGCCGCCACGGCGTACGCGCAAGCCGCCCGGCGGGCCACCGACGTCGCCGAGCGCGACCACCTGGTCCGCCAGGCGGCCCGCGCGCGTGCGGCATCGCCGCACCTGGATTGAGCTGGGAGTCCGATACCGCGGCATTGCGTGGCGGTCCTAGTATCAACGGTGCCGGCTGCACGTTTCCGTCACTGGAGGTGCGACATGCGAATGTCGGTTGGCAGGACGCTCATGGTCGCGACCCTCTGCATGGCGCTCGCCGCCTGTGGTGGACCCGGGGCCGCACACGACAACGCACCGGTGGCGGCGGGTGACGGCGCGGTCCAGGCCGTGCCCGCCCTGGCCGTTGCCACCACGGCCGCACCATCCTGCGGCATCACCTGGGGCTCCGCGGACAAGACCGCCGGTGCGCTCAGCACGGCACCGTTGATCTCCGTCGAGACCGGCCGGCACGACTGCTGGGACCGGGTCGTGTTCGAGTTCAACGGCACGGCGAGGGGTTACTCGGTGCGTTACAGCGCCGAGGTGCTCACCGACGGCGAGGGCGTCGACCTCGTGCCGTACACGGCCGGCGGGGCGCACCTGTGGGTGACCCTGATGGCCCCGGCGTACGACGCGAACGGCTCGACGATCGACGCGCGCGACGGCGACCACCTGGCCAACGTGTTGCGCTACGACACACTGCGCGACGTGGTCTACGGGGGCTCCTTCGAGGGATACACGACGTTCGACATCGGGGTGCGTGCCCGGCTGCCGTTCCGGGCCACGCTGCTGGCGGGCCCCGGCACGCACAGCCGGATCGTGGTGGACATCGCCCACCGCTGGTAGCCCGTGGGAGGCGACGGCCGGGGGGTTATTACGGCCGCCGACCGCCGCCTCCTCCCCATCGTCATCGAATTTGCACGGAAAGTGAAGAGATCGGCCGTCAGGGCATCTCGCTCACCCCGGCTTGCCGAGCAGCCGAAGAACGCCCTCGGTGGGCTGGTACCCGAAGGCGTTCGTGGCGGCGCTCGAGTCGTAGACCCGGTCGATCCGCCGGGGGAGCGGCCAGCCCCGGGCGTGAAATGCCGCCGCCACCTCGGGGGCGCGCTCGGCGACCACCCCCGCCGCGTCGTGGTGCAGGGCGACGCAGTCGGCCCGGGTGAACGGGTACCGTCCGGCGATGTTGAACGTGCCGGTGACGCCGTCGTGCGCCGCCGCGCTCGCCGTTGCGGCCGCGACGTCGGCGAGCCGCACGGCCCGGTGCAGCCGCCGGACGGCCAGCACGGGCAGCGGCTCCGGAAAGCACCGGGCGATGCGCAGGATCGCCGAGGTCATCGGGCCGGCGGCGACCAGCCGCTCGGCGGCCGACTTCGTCTCGTCGTAGATGTCACGTGGCTGCGGCGGCAGGTCCTCGTCGACCCAGACCGCCCGGTCCGCCGGCACCAGTGCGTGCCCGTACACGCTGGTGCTGCTGATGTAGACGAAGCGCCGCACGCCGGCGGCGCCGGCATCGTCGAGAAGGGCCGCGGTGGCGTCGACGTTCACCGACCGGAACTCCGCGTCGCCGACGAGCCCGACGTGCGGCGCATGCAGCGCCGCCGCGTGGACCACGACGTCGGCCCCGTCGACGAGGGCGTCGCGCACCCGAGCATCCCGGAGGTCGCCGACAACGCCGGTACGCGGCCCGGGCGACAGGTCGACGCCGCGCGTCCTCCACCCGGCGTCCTCGAGCGCCCGCACGACGGCGCCGCCGACCCGCCCCGAACTGCCCGTCACCACGGCCAATGAACTCACGAATTCGCCCTCCCACGAGCCATTCTCGCGACGGGCGCCGGCATCTGTCGACCGCCCGCGGCGGCCCGTCACCCGGCGAAGTAGGCGGTGATGGTCGAGAACAAACGATTCTCGCCGTGCCTCAGTCCCGCAGCAGCAGGTCGTGCAGCTCCGCGACGCAGCCGGCCACATCCGCCACGTGCGCGTTGTGGCCGAACGAGCGGGGCCGCGGAATGCCGACGTCGAGCACCCGGCGGACCCGGCCCGGCCGGGCGCTGAGCACCACCACCCGGTCGGCGAGCAGGACCGCCTCCGGGATGGAGTGGGTGACGAAGACCGTCGTGGCCGGCGCCGACATGTGCATCTCCTGCAGTTGTGCCGCCAGCTCCTCGCGGGTGAGCGCGTCCAGGGCGGAGAACGGCTCGTCCATCAGCAGGACCCGGGGGCGCTGGATCAGCGCGCGGCAGAGCGCGACCCGCTGCTGCATGCCACCGGAGAGCTCGTACGGATGCCGCTGGTGGAAGCCGGCCAGCCCGACCGCGTCGAGCAGCTCCACCGCCCGGGCCCGGTATTCGGCGCGGGGCAGCCGCCGGATCTCCACCGGAAGCATGACGTTGCCGAGCACCGTCCGCCAGGGCAGCAGGGCGGGCAGCTGATGCATCAGCACCACGTCCCGGCGTGGCTCGTGCACCGGCGTGCCGTCGATCGTCACGGTGCCGCCGGTCGGCGCGAGCAGCCCGGCCATCAGGCGCAGCAGGGTCGACTTCCCGCATCCGGAACGCCCGATGACGGCGACGAACTGGTTCTCGGCGATCCGCAGGTCGATGTCGCGCAGCGCCGCCAGCGTGCCGTCACGGGTGCCGAACGACCGCGACACCCGGTCCAGGTCGATCATGAATTCATCCGGCGATCGCCCGCGCCCACGGCACCAGCAGCCGCTCCAACGCCACGACCAGGTAGAACAGCACCGTGCTGAGCACGGCGAGCAGGGTGATCGCGGCGAAGGCGAGCGGTGTGTCCAGCGACATGCCGGACAGCACGATCACCCCGCCGAGCCCGCCGCTCGGGTTGCTGATCTCGGCGACGACCGCGCCGATCACCGCCAGGGAGACCGCGACCTTCAGGCCGGTGAACACCTGCGGCAGCGCCCACGGCAGGCGGATCTTGACGTACGTCTGCCAGCCCGAGGCGGACAGCGACCGGCTCAGTTCGCCGAGCTCCGCCGGGGTCGAGGTGAGCCCGGCCATCGTGGCCACCACGATCGGGAAGACGCAGATCAGCACCACCAGCACGATCTTCGGCCGGGCCCCGAAGCCCAGCCACACCACGAGCAGCGGCGCGAGCGCCACCTTGGGTACCGAGTTCAGGGCCACCAGCACCGGCAGGATGGCCCGTTCCACCGCGCGCCAGGCGGTCAGCAGCACCGCCACCAGGAGTCCGGCCGCCACCGCCACGCCGAAGCCGGCGACGGTTTCGCCAAGCGTGGCACCGGTCTCGCGCAACAGGTAGCCCGGTTGGGCGCGGAAGGCGGCGACGATGTCCGGCGGGGCCGGCAGGAAGATCGGGCGGATGCCGAAGACCACGGTGGCGGCCCACCAGAGCGCGACCGTGCCGACGGCGCCGGCGATCGGCGGGACGGCCCTCACCCGCGACGCCCGAGGGTGGAGTAGGTGAAAATTCCCCGCACCACCAGCCGTGGGTCCTCCGCGAGTTCGCACAGCCGGTCGAGGTCGCCGGTGGTGAGCCCGGCCCCGAGCAGGCCGGCGCGCTGCTGGGCGACGTTCACCGCGATCAGCCGCGCTCCCGCGGTGCCGCCGGGCCACGACGAGGCCCGGATCTCGGTGTTCACCTCGGTGAGCCCGGCCGCCAGCATCGCGGCGTGCACCTGGCAGCCCCACGCGGGATCGTTGCCGTTGGCCGGCAGCAACTGCCCCACCAGGATGTCGTAGTAGCGCTCGACGAGGTCGGCCGCGGCCGCGTCCGGGGCGGCCAGCACCACCCCGCGGATCGCGGAGGCCCACTCCTCGAGGAAGAGGACCCCGTCCGGTACGAGCGCCGCCGCCAGCCGGCCGAGAATCTCGACTCGGGTGGGCAGGTGTGACAGCAGCAGCCGGGCGTGGATCAGCTCCCACGGCGGCCCCGGGACCGGCTCCGCGGTCAGGTCGTGGCGCAGCACCTCGTAGCCCGCGCCGGGCCGCAGGTGCTGCGGTTTGAGATCGGTGGCCAGCACCGATCCGCCCGGCCCGGTCCGCCCGGCCAGCCAGGCCGCGATGCTGCCGCCGCCGGCACCGGCCTCCAGGCAGCGCCACCCGGTGAGGTCGCCGAGCGTGCCGAGCCGGGCGATCGTGAACGGGTCGAGGATCTCGGCGAGCAGCCGGTGCCGCAGCGCCGCGGCCGGGTCGTCGTTGTCGAACGAGTACGTCCCCCGCTGCGTCATCGGGTCAGCTCGCGGGCGCCAGCGCGAAGTCGACGACCGACTCCGGAGTCAGGCCGGGCGGTATCAACCCGTTCTTCTCCAGAGTGGAGATGGCGCCGGCGACGCGCTGCCGATCGAGGACGCCGGACGTCTTCACGTACGGCTTCATCAGGGTGATCTCGCCGACGGCGGCTGCCACGTTCGCGGCGGGCTGCGCCTTCTTCATGATCTGCGCGGCCTCTTCCGGATGGTCCACTGTGTATTGCAGGCCGCGCAGGGCCGCGTCGCGGAACCGTTTGGCCAGATCCGGGTGGTCGCGGGTGATCGCAAGCGGCGCGATGATGCCGTTGCCGTAAAGCTCCGGCAGGTAGGTGCTGTAGGGCAGCACGACCGTGGGCTTCCCGCCGGCGGCCCTCTCCAGGCCCTTGGCACCGATCAGGAAGGTGCTCAGCGCGTCCACCTGGCCGCCGGCGAGCAGCGCCGGCAGTTGGGGCGGCGCCGCGTTGACCCATTGCACCTTGGCCTGGTCGATGCCGGCGAGCTTCGCGTACGCCGGGAAGAGCAGCTGGTTCACCGACCCGGTCGCGGCGCCGAGCTTGCGCCCCTCGATGTCGGCGGGCTTGGTGATGCCGGAGCCGGCCAGCGCGATGATCGAGACGAGGGTCTGCTGGTGGATCGCGGCGATGGCGCGGACGTCGGAGTACTGGCCCTTGCCGGCGAGGATCCACGCGCCGGTCAGGTCGAGGCTGGCGAACTGGGCCTGCCCGGCGGCGAGCACCTTCAGGTTCTCGCCGGTCGCCGCGCCCAGTTGGATGGTGACGTCGATCCCGGCGTCCCGGAAGTAGCCCTTCTCCTGGGCGACCCAGGCGAAGGCGTCGCGGCCCACCGCGCCGAAGGCGGTGAGATAGGTGACCTTGTCGCCCGGCGGCTCGCCGCCGCCGGACCGCTCGTCGTCACCGCACCCGCTCAGCAGCAGGACGGTGGCCAGAATCGCGGCGAACGTAGCAGAGACACCCTTCATCGGATCAGCCCCCGGCATCATCGACATTTATCGGCGACGATACGCCTCGCGATTCGGGGTGCAACCGATCTGCCCTGTTCCGACACCGCGACAAACCGGCAACCGGCAACCGGCTGAACTCGCCGCGGTCCGGGCGCCACTCGCCGCGGTCCGGGCACCGGACCCGGCCCTTGGTTGTGTCCCGGTCACGGAAGGCACCGATGAGGCGAGGCTCAGGTGAGAGACCGGGGTCGAGGCGCGGGTTCGCCGAGAAGCCAGGTCGTCACGACGACCGGAACGGGGCTCGCACCACGCCCGTCGGCCGCCAGCCGCGCGTCCAGTCCGTCGACGTACACAAGCCTTTCCTCGTCGCCCCACCAGGCGACGCAGTACCCGCTGGCCGCGCCGATCGGGCGCAGCAGGGGATGGCGATCCCGCAGCGCCATCAGGTGGGCCGCGGCATCCGGCGGCGTCACAGTGGACACGGGCCGCCGGCGGCGGGCGTGGTGCAGCAGGGCGTCGCATTCCAGGAAGTGGTCGAGCGAGGCGAACACCGGCGCATCGACGTCCAACAGCCCGAACCACACCGCCTCGTCGGGCAGCACGAAGCCACTGCGGCAGCCGTCCGGCGCGGTGTCCATGATCGCGTACGGGAACACGACCCGCCCAGCCTCGGGATCGGCCTCGAACACCGGCTCGAAGACGATCTCGCTTCGACGAAAGGGGCTCAGGTACGTCAGTCCGGAGTACCGCCGCTGGATACGCCGAAACGTGGCCAGGGCGTGCTCGTCGCTGTGTCCGATCGCCGATCTCATGGCGGCCCGGCACTCGTCGTCGCCCGGCCCGGCCCCGACCGGCCTCAGCCGCGCGTGCGCGGTCAGGAACGCCCGCGCACGCGCGCTCAGCGGAGCGGGCGAGTCGAGGACATGCGGCATCCGCTCATTCTCCAGTGCCCGGTCGGGTGTCGGTAGCATTCCTTGAATGCGGCTCAGCGTTCTCGGCGCGTGCGGTGCGTGGCCCCAGGCGGGCGAGGCGTGCAGCGGATTCCTGGTCGAGCACGCCGGATTCCGGCTCCTCCTCGACCTCGGCTACGCGACCCTTCCGCGGCTCCTGCAGCGAATCACCGCGGAACAGGTCGACGCCGTGTTCGTCAGCCACGGCCATCCCGACCACTGCGCCGACCTCAATCCACTGCTGCGCGCCCGCGCCCTCGGCGACCGGCCGTCACCGCCCCTGCCGGTCTACGCGCCGGCCGGCGCGCTCGATGCCGTGCTGGCCCTGGACCGCCCCGGAATGCTCGACGACGCGTACGTGGTGCGCGACGTCATCCCCGGCGCGCCGTTCGAGCTCGGGCCGTTCCGCGCCGAGACCCGGCTCCTGCCGCATTGGCTACCGAACGCCGGCATCCGCCTGACCGTCGCCGGCCGGGCACTCGCCTACACCGGCGACGCCGGTCCCAGCCGCCATGTCGTGGACCTGGCCAGGGACGCGGACCTGCTGCTGGCCGAGGCCACCTACCCGGACCACGTGCCGGACCACTCGAGGCGATACCTGTCGAGCGCCCGTACGGCCGGACGCCAGGCCGCGGAGGCCGGCGCGGACCGCCTCCTGCTGACCCACCTCTGGCCGGGAACCGGCCAGCAAGCCACGCTGGCGGCGGCCGCCGAGGCCTACGGCGGCACCGTGGCCGTAGCCGTCAGCAACCTGACCGTCGACCTGACCTGACCGCACGCACCGACACCGCACTACCCGTCGATGAGCTGCTCTCGAAGAATGTCCGCATGCCCACAATGCTGGGCGAGCTCACGCAGCACGTGGAGATACACCCACCGCAGCGGAACCGGCCCCGCCGATGCCCGGGAAGAATGTCGTCCAGCCCCAGCGCCGCCGTCGCCCGCCGCGACGCCTCGCAGGCCTCCCGGTGAGCCCGCTGAACGCCGGCGATCGTGTCGCCGTCCTCGACGGCGAACGACTCACCCGACGTCGTGGGAATGCCGATCTCGGCCCGCGACCGGCCCGTGACGGCCTCGTCGAACCAGACCTTCTCGACGAAGATCGCGTGCTTCACCAGACCCAGCAACGTGGTCTGCGAAGCCACCAACGACCGACGCACCTGTTCCTCCGTCAGCCCGTCCAGACACCCGTTGAGCGCATCACGATGCTCATCGACAAACGCCTCGAACTGAGCCTGAGCCGGCAACGCAACAACCCGGTCGGCAAAACTGGGCGGAAAAGAAGGCATGAGCGAAGCATCCCAGACCACCCCCAAGAGCAACCCCTCACCCGCCGCGCGCACCCTCGCCGGCCACAAGAGCGCCCAGCGACCCGTGCGCCGAAGAAGCCTCCCGAATCCACGCAACCCTGCGAGAGCCCCCTGACCACAACCGACGAGCTGCTTCCGCCTGCACAACCGACGAGCTGCGTCCGCCTGCACAAGCGACGTGCTGCGTCCGCCTGCACAAGCGACGTGCTGCGTCTGTCTGCGTGACCGGCGGGCTGCATCCACCTGCGCAACCGGCGAGGTGCGTCCGCTTGACCCACCACCCACCCCGGCCTGCCCGACCGACCCTCCTGCCGCGCCCACAGCGCGGAAGCCCGAT
>NZ_JBEZXZ010000252.1:0-11589 GCF_040638275.1 Actinoplanes sp. NPDC026623
GCGGACTCGCGGCGCTCTAGACGGTGCCCGAGATGGACCACTGGCCCGTCGCCGGGGTCAGCGGGATGTCCGGGCCGGTCGTTCCCTGGCCCCAGAAGTAGTCGCCGATGTTGGTGGTGCCGTCCGGGCGGACCAGCCCGGTCGAGCGGTACTTCACCCCGGACGGCTCACGGTCGAGCGCCATCGCGGCCCAGGCGCTCTGCACCCGGTACGCGGGCCGGAGCTCCCACCACAGGAACTTCTTCGGGAACAGGTAGTCGGCGAACGTCGCACCGGTGCCACCCGAGACGCAGTACGCGTTGGTATCGAAGCCGTTCAGGATGTGCAGCCCGGCGAACGCCTGGCGCCAGCGGCCGAAGTAGTCGTGGTGGCCGTTCGTGTCGCGCAGCACCTGGCAGGACTCGAGCTGCAGCCACTCCAGGTCGCGGTTGCCCCACCGGGCGTCCGACGGCGTGATCTGGGTGTCGGAGTTGTTGCCCTTGAAGGTGAAGCCGCCCGACCAGCCGTGGCCGGTGTACCAGGTGGCGTCGACGTCGTCGACGTACGAGCTGTCGATCCCGCCCAGCGACGGATCCTTGAAGTCCTTCTCCCAGGCGCTGGCGCCGCGCCAGTCGAACTGGGTGCCGACGCCGTGCGCGGCCATCACGTTGCGGAAGCCGTTCCCGCTGTCCTGGGCGCACTGCCACTCGTCGACGGTCTGCTCGACGCCGACGTCGTTCGGCCCGATGGCGAGCGCGCCGAATCCGCCGCCGCCCGGCTGGAACCGCGCCGTCGCGTCCCCGTCGCCCGGCAGGTCGACGTGCGCGGTGGCGGCCAGGCCGTCGGCGTCGGTGACCTCGACGCTGAGCCGCTCGGCGCCGCCGTCCTCCCGGCCACGCGGGGCGCGCTGGTACTTGATCTCCGGTGCGTCGCCCCCGTCGGCGGGAAGCACGGTCGTCGACGACGACCAGCGGTACGTGTACGGCGCGGTGCCGCCCTCGATGGACACCGAGGCGGTCACGGTGTCACCGGCGCGGGAGGCGCCGAGCTTGCCGTCCGGCGCGGCGCCCGGCACGGCCGGGACCAGCCGGTGCGCCTGTGCGCTCCTGCCGCCGACCGGATTGCAGGTGTACTGCGGCTGGATCGTGCTGACCCGGCCCTTGCCGCTCGCGTCGGTGGCGGTCAGCTCCGGGAACTGGTAGCCCAGCGTCGGCGCGTCCTGCTGCACGTCCGGGCCGTAGAGCCCGGCGCACGCCTCGAGCGCGGCCTTGTCGCCGATGACCGCGACGTCGCCGCGGCGCTCGACCGACCGCAGCGCGTGGGACAGCTGGGTGACGGCGCCGTCGGGGCCGACCGTCAGGCGCAGCTTGGCGCCCTGCCCGGTGACCGGCAGACCGGCCAGGTCCAGCCGGTAGCTGACCACGGTGTCCAGGGGGTGCACCTGAGGCTTGGCGTTCTCCGCGTCGGTGAGGGTCAGTTCGGTGTGCGTCACCTCCGGCCGGGCGGTCAGGTCGGGGCTCAGCTTGGACAGCTCGATCAGGTTCTCGCCCCGGCGCAGGGCCTCCTCGTCGGGGACCGGGCTGATCTTCTCCAGCGCGGCCCGGTCGATCGCCTGGGCCTGGACGACGTGGCCCGACTCGTCCTTCGCGGACCGGCCCGCGGCGGTGAGCGGGACGCGGCCGAACGCGGCCGCGTCGACGTAGCCGAAGTAGCCGTTGCCCTGCAGCGCGTTCGGTACGCCGAAGGCCTTCGCCAACTCGGCGCCCTGATCGGCGGTCAGGCCCTCCTGCACCACGGCGTACACGGGTACGGTCTGCGGCTCCTCGGCGGCGGCCGCGGCGCCCCCGAGTGCCGGCACGGCGAGCAGGCCGGCGGCCCCTACCGCGATGATCCGGCGCCCGGCCGGTTTGTCGACGAACATCTGGTCCCCCTGTCGGTGTCCGGGACGACGTCAGCCGCGTCCCGCACCAGGCTCAGAGGGACATCACCGGGTCCGAATACGTTTCTGGGGTGGTTCTTTGCCACTGAGGCTTCCCGAGCAATGGCCCGACCGCTCTGGTTGGCAGGCCATCCTCGTTCCACACCATGTCGAAGCGGGCCGATCAGCCCTTGCCCGGCAGGGTCGCCGGGAGCTCGGCCCAGTTGGGTACTCCAAGCCCGCTGGCCCGGTCGTAGCCCGGTCCAGCCTGGCAGCAGCCGACTGTCTCCAGGTCGTTGGTGCCCGCGGTGACGTCGTAGAAGATGCCCGGTTGGTTCGCGACCGAGTAGAACCAGCCGTTGGCCAGCCCCACAGGCGGCCGTCCGGCACTGCGCTCGGTGGCGCTGACCAGTGCGAGGGCGGCGGCGGTGAACGGCGCCGCCCCGCTCGTGCCTCCCACGGTGTAAAGCGCGCCGTTGATCACCACCGGCCAGCCCGGACTGATGGCCGCCAGCGCCGCGACGTCGGGGACAGTGCGAGTCGGTCCGCCGGCCGCCGGCTGGTACCACGGCCGGGAGACGACGCGGCTGGTCCCGCCGCCCCCGGCCGCCTTCTTTCCGTACCCGCTGTCGTTCCAGACGACTTCGTCAGTGCGAGTGTTGCCCCGGCCGAGGGTCAGCCGGGTGCCCCCGACGGCGGTGACGAACGGCGACACGGCGGGGTAGGACATCGTGGTGGCGTGTGCCCGGGTGCCGCAGGTGGTGGAGCCCGAGTCGCCGGCGGCGATCAGCGTGGATACGCCGGTCAGTGCCGCCATGGCAAGCACGGCGTCGACCGCGCGGAGGTAGGAGGGCGTGGCCTCTTCCTCGAAGACCGCGCAGCCGCCGTAGGAGACCGTGACTGCGTCTGGAAGGCCGTCCGGGTCTGCGAGCGCCCGGCTGAAGGCGTCCAGGAGAGCCGAGTCGCTGTTCGTCGACTGGACCAACCGTAGGCGGGCGGCCGGTGCGACAGCCGCCACGGTCTGCAGGTCCATCGAGGTCTCGGCGTCCACGTTGGCGATCGGGGTGGGTACACCGTCGCCCTGGGACTGTGCCACGGTCGGCGCGGTGTATCCCCAGCATCCGGCGGCGAGGTCGATGTCCCTGGCCGACCAGCCGCCACCCAGGTCGATCACTGTGATGATCGGGGTTCCCTTGGCCTGGGTCTTCAATGTGGACACGCCGTAGGCTCTTTGGACCTGTGACGGTGTATAGACCTGCCGGGACGACAGCCGCCGGTTCCGACACGACGCGGTCAGCGGGACGCCCGTGTTGTGTGGCCACGGCTGCCCGTCGGGTGTCACCTCGTCGGGCATCATCTCGTCGGGCATTACCTCGAAGGGCATCATCTCGTCGGGTGTCACCTCGTCGGGCATCATCTCGTCGGGGGTGTTGGCCGGTGGCGGTCGCAAGCCGTCGCTGCCCGCGTCGTAGACCCCAGAACTGGGTACCAAGATCGACGTCCCGGCCGGCCACAGCCCGGCGGGAACTCGGCGGGGCAGCGCGTAGGTCAGGAACGGGTTGTCAGTCGACCCGGGTTTCCGCCCGAGCGGTACCCCCAGGGCCTCTTGCCACTGCATGGCCGTGCCGTATACCCGGGCGAACAGTCTGCTCGGGTCGGCCGCGAAGCTCAGGCCCAGGGTGGTCACGGCGGCGCTGACCCGGGCGATGTCCTTGTCGGTGGCCCCGAACTGCCTGCCGGCCTGCGCCGCCGAAAGGAAGTGGCGGTAGCCGGGGCCGGGAGTGTTCGCGCGCGTTGCGGCCCGCATGAGTCTCGCCGAGTGGTACGGCAGCCTCAGATAGAAGGTGACCAGCCCTGCCTTAGGGGTCACGAGGTGCACCATCGGATTGGGCGACGCGTCGCCCGGCTGTCGACTGACTTGCAGAGAGGAGGTGCACGCCGCCAGCAGCAGTGTCGCCGCGAGCACCGCGGCGCCGCTCCGGCGGCCTCGTCGAGCGCCGCAACGGCGTTGGCCATCCGGGTCGGGGCCGCCGAATCCGTGAAGGTCGGGCGAGCCCGGCGCGCCGCGACCTGCGATGTCTCGCAGTTCGGGTGCCGTGGGCGCCGGTTGACGTCGGGTACGCGCCCAGGCACGCAGGAATGTCGCCGCGGATAGCTCGAGCACCGGTCCGCGCACCCGGAGCGGGCGGTCGGCCCTCCGGCGCATGTCGCTGTTTCTCACGCCTCCGATCATGTTCTCGGACGACTCGTCAGGGATCATCCCCAGCGGGTGATCATGAGAAGGCGATGACAGCCAGTCACGAAGCGGTAGGCCGTTCCGGCGCTGCTTCCGGCTGGCGTGCACCGGCACGAGCGACAGCCCTGCCGGCCGCTCGCGGGGTCCGGACCGGGGTTCACCTGGGGATGGATGGTCGGCGGTGCGCGTTCTGCGGGAGGGCTCGGCCGGCGCGGCCGAAAGGGCGCGCCGGACACCTCCGACGCCGCCGGCAACGCGGCCCTGCTACGCGCCGTCACGCCGCAGCTGTCCACGACGACGGAGGCGATAGGTCGGGTCTCGGCGCCCGAGGGCTTGTCGCCCATCAGGTCGCGGGCCGAGATTCGCCCTCGCGGTCATGGCGGGCCGGTGTGGCCGGGCACGCGCCGAGCTCCGCCGCGCCGCCGGCTAGCCGGCCACGATGGAGTAGGCGCCGCTCGCGCAGCCGGTGATGCGCCAGCCGCCCGACACCTGCTCGGCCGAGGCGCCGAGCACGCCCGTGGTGCGAAGGCCCGGTTCGGCGGTTCCGGGGAACCAGACGTCGAGCCGGCAGTTCGCCGGGGCGGCCGGGGCGGTCGCGGTGAGCCCCAGTTCGGTGCCGCGCGGGCCCGTCGTCAGCGAATCCAGCCGGCCGGGGATGGCCCGGGGGAAGGCTCGCCCCAGCGGTTCGGCGAAGCCGGCCGGCGGCGGGAGCGATTCACCCGTACGGCAGTCGACCGCGACCAGGTTGCCGGACGTGACCGCGTCGGCGCCGGTCTCCGGCGAGCCGCAGCCCTGCCGCCACACCCAGAACGCGCCGCCGATGCCGAGCCCGTCCTGGGCTGCGGCGAAGCGCCGCACCTTGACGCCGTCGACCGTGGGATCGCCGAACCAGCCCCATTCGCCGGCCCACAGGGCGGCGCCGTAGGCGGCGGCCGCGCGGGCGGACACGGTGAGGTTCCGCTCGATCGACGCGATCGTCACGCCCAGGCCCTGATCCATGCTGATGGACTCGCTGTACGGGTGCGGCGCGAACGCCAGTTGCCGGTCGGCGGTGAAACCGGGCGCCGGGGTCGCGTCGAAGCCGAGGCCGGACCACAGCACGCTCGGCTGGAAGAAGGCGATGTGCGAGAACCCGCCGGCGGCCCCCTCGGCGTCGCGGATCGCGGTGATCGCGGCGTCGTAGAACCGGCCCAGCAGCAGCCCCGAACTGATCGGCGGGTTGGGCCCGATGCCCGGCTCGTTGAGCAGGTCATACCCGGCCACGGCGGGTTCGCCGGCGAAGGCGCGGGCGACGAACGCCCAGGTGCGGACGAGCTCGGTCTGTATGCCGTCGCGGTCGGCGTACAGGTTCCCGAACGCCGTCGCCACCGCGGGCGCGAGGTCGCGGGCCAGGAACTGGCAGTGCGCGGTGCCGTCGGTGATCGTCGCCCAGGCGGGCGCGCCGTCCCAGCCGGTGGTCGGCGTGGTGCCGCCGCCGCACCGCTCGGCCGGCCGGGCCAGCGCGTTGCCCCACGCGTCCTGGTGCATGTCCAGCACGGTGTAGATGCCGTGCGCCTTGGCGCCGGCGACCGCCGCCCGGATCTCCCGCAGGTACGCCTCGTCGAACCGTCCCCGCTCGGGCTCCAGCCGCGACCACGACATGCCGAGCCGGATCACGTTGAAGCCCATCGCCGCCATCTGGGCGAAGTCGTCGCCGGTCGGGGGCCGGGTCGCCGGCACGGCCGGATCGCGCAGGTAGTAGTCGATCAACTGGTTCACGTTGACGCCCCGCAGGATGACCTGCCGGCCGGTGACGTCGCCGATCGTGGCCGGCTCGTCGCGGTCGGGCGCCGGGTGGACGCGCAGCGGCTGCATGCCGCCGGTGCCGGCGACCGCCACGAGGTCCGGCGGCCCGGCCTGCACCGGCGCGCCGATCACGGGGGCGAGCGCGAGGAGCAGCACCCCGGCCGCCGCGAGGGCCGCCAGTCGCGGTCGCTGTCGCAGGCGCGGGAGCGGCGCGAAACGCCATCGCGCGCCGAGACCGGCCAGCAGCGCCGCGGGCAGGCCGACGGCCGCGCCGTAGCTGAGCCCGGTCGCGATCCCGGTCAGCGCGGTGGTGATCCACCAACTGTCCGGCCCGGCGCCGGAGAGGTGTCCGGACAACGGCGCGACCGCGGCGCCGACGATGCCCAGGACCAGGCCGGCGACCACCGAGGCCAGCCACACGGTCACGCCGTCGGCGCCGGGCAGCCGGCGCGCCAGGATCCGGACGACCGCCGCGACGACCGCGAGGAGAACCGCCATGCCGAGCAGGAATCCGAGCACGCCGTTGGCGGCGGTCGGTGCGACGAGGAAACCGTCGAACGCGTACCCGACCGGGCCGCCGCGCCACCACCGCGCCGCCGGTCCGACCGCGGCGAGCGCGGCGACGGCGAACACCACGAGCAGCGGCGCGAGGACCGGCCGCGCCTGCGCCGCCTCGATGCGGGAACGGGTGGCCGGGCCGGCGCGGAAGGCCGACGCGGCGCAGGCCGCGACCACGGCACCCACGAGGAGGAACTTCAGCGCCGCGAAGCCGCTCGCGCTCACCGCGTACCGCAGTGCCGCGCCGGCGGAGAGGTGCGCGCCCATGACCGGAATCGCCGACACGAAGCCGCTGGCGGCGCTCGCCCAGGCGCCCGCCCCGACGGTCGCGACCCAGGCGGCGAGGAACACCCACCGGGCCGTCGACCGCCGCCCGGCGATCAGGACCGGCACCGCCGCGCCGGCCAGCAGGATCGGCAGCCCGACCAGCAGGGGCGCCCAGCGGTAGGCGCTGCCGCTGCCCGCCAGGGGCAGCCCCCGGCCGCCGATCGGCGCGAGCAGACCCGAGGGATCCGTCGCGGCGCCGGCCGCGACGACGGCGAGGAGCACGACGACGACGGTCGCGGCGGCGCGGGCCTGCGGCGCCGCCCACAGCCGTCGGAGGGTGGCGAGGGGCGAGATGGCAATCATGGTGGACGCGAGTCTTACTCACGTCCGGCTGTTTGTCAGCCCTCGCCGCGGGGCCGGTCCGCTCAGCGCCGGTATGTGCGTTTCTTGCTGTACGCGACGTTCTCTGCCCGGTCGTAGGCCCGGAACTGCAGGGTGAACGTTGTGCCGTACCTGGCCGGGTTCAGCGTGAAGCGGTACTCGGCCTTGCTGTCGGTGCCGGCCACCTTGCCGTCGACGAGCAACTGCACCCGGCTGATGCCGTGGTTGTCCACGGCGGTGGCGGTGACGGTCACCGTGGTGCGGACCCGGGCCCGGTCCTTCGGCGCGCTCTTGATGCTCACCGCCGGCTTCTGGGTGTCGACGTACTGCGGGCGCTGCAGCACCGTGACGCCCGGATTGTCGTACAGGGTGACGGTTCCCGCGCCGGAGCGCCGGACCGTGACCGTCTGTGCCGGGGTGGGCACGCCGTCGGCGCCGACGCCGGACAGCAGATAGGTGCCCGGCGGCAGCAGGTTGGCGTCGGCCGGCATGGTGGCGGTCACCGTCCTGCCGCTCTGGCGGAACGACAGCGGCACCCGCCGCTGATCGGTGTTGTAGGAGTGCGTCACGCTGGCCGCCCGGGTCAGCGACACGCCCACCAGCTTGCGGTCGTCGGACATCCCGAGCGACACGGTGCCGCCGTAGGCCAGCGAGCCGCCGATGCGGGTGATCTGCGGCCGGTCGGCCCAGCGGGCCCGCCCGCCCGCGTCCTTGGTGAACAGGTACGGCGGGTAGTAGATCTCGGCGTTGAAGTTGTTCTCCGGCCCGGGCACACCCCCGGCCGCGGTCAGCACCGAGCCGCCCGGCAGCAGCAGCGCCGTCGAATGGTAGGTGCGGATGCGCTGCGCCGCGGCGCCGTCGCGCCACTTTCCCGTACGCGGATTCCAGATCTCCGCGACGTACGCGGAGTTCGCCGCGCCGCCCTGCACGCCGACCCGGGTGCCGCCGTTGGCCAGGACCTCGCCGTTGGGCAGCACCGTCAGGTTGAGCCAGTTGCGGGCCAGCCGCATCGAGGCGGTGCCGGTGACCACGGGCTGCGCGCCGTTGATGTCGACGAGCGTCGCCCGGGCGGTGGCGACCTGGTCGGTGGCGTTCTTGTACTGGCCGCCGCCGGCGAACAGCAGCTTTCCGGGGCCGTACATCACCGAGGAGCCGGACACGCCGATCGGGACGGGCAGCGTGCCGAGCGCGGTGACCGTACCGGTGCCGTCCGGGTCGAGCTTCCACAGCTGATCGTAGGAGGCGCCGAAGACCTTGCCGTCCGGCGCGACGTACGCCCGCGGGTACCACCAGCGGTTGTCCCGCGCGCCGAACGCGACGGTGCTGGTCGCGCCGGTGAGCGACGTCCAGGCGCCGGTGCCCGTGCCGATCTCCGGAACGGTGGCCACGCCCGAGTTGTCGTCCGGCGTCAGGTACGCGTCGACGTTGTAGGAGTTGCCGCCGCCGAGGACCAGCATCCGATCGTCGGGCAGGCGCAGCACCGAGGCGTACCACCGCTGCCGGGCCACCTTGGCGCCCATCGTCTGCGCGCCGGTCGGCGGGTCGTACAGCATGGTCGTGGTGAGCGCGTTGCCGCCGACCATGAGCAGCCGGCCGTCGGGAAGCTGGGCCAGGGCATTGCAGAAGCTGTCGTTCTGGTGCATCGACGCCGACTGCCGGTGCGTCTCCGCGCCGACCCCGCGGGCCGGGTCCCAGTCGTCGTAGGAGATTCCGCTCTGCCTCGCCTCGCCCACCGGCGTGCCGTAGCTGACCACGTGCCCGTTGGGCAGCAGCGCCATGTGTATGCCCACCAGCGGCCACGCCACCTGCGGCGAATACATCCCGGTCAGGTGGGCGTTCGCGGTCGGCGGGATCTTGCCGAGGAAGGGCTCGGCGGGCTGGTTCAGCGCCACCGGGGTGGCGCCGACGGTCAGCTGGGATCCGGGCGCCGGAGCGGCCGCGGGCCGCTGCTCCGCGGACTGCGCCGTGCCGACCGTGAGCGCCATCGCGCTCGTGGCGACGGTGACGATCGAGGCTCCCGCCAGCAGCCGGCGCCGATGGCGTGACAACCCGTGCAGCATTACGGCTCCGATCCGCGTGGCACGGCCACCGGTCCCGGCGCCGCATCGGTGCAGGTAGCAATCAATAGTCTGTCGATGCGATGCCGGTCAATCCTATGATCGGCCGTGCGGCAGCCGGACCCGGGGTGCACGGGCTAATCGAGCAGCAGTGGCCGCAGTGTGGCGGCGTCCGTCGCCTCGGTGTTGCTGAGGACCACGATGCGCCGATCCCGCTCCGGGAAGCTGCCGGCGAACGCCTTGAAGCCCGCGTTGTGGCCGGTGTGGTGCCACCACCGCCGGCCGCCGGCCTCGCCGACGTAGACGCCGAAGCCGTAGCCGCTCGCGTCGGCCCCGCCGCCCGTCCGCACCCGTTGCGTCAACATCAGCGTGCGGTACGGCTCGTTCAGCAGCAGGCCGTCCTGGAGGGCGTCGAGCCACATCAGCACATCCGCGGCCGTCGACCAGACATCGCCCGCACCCATGCCGACCACGTCCAGCTCCCAGGTCGGCAGCGGCGCGCCGGCGGCGTCATGGCCTCGGGCCAGGTTCGGCCGGGTGCCGGGTGCGCCCGCGAACGTCGCGGTCAGGCCGAGCGGCCCGAAGACCCGGTCGGCCAGGAAGGTCCGGTACGGCGTATCGCCGGCCCGCTCCACGACGTGGGCCAGCAGCACGTACGCCGGGCTGCTGTAGCTCCAGCCCGCGCCCGGCGAACAGCGCAGCGGAACAGTGTGGAAGGTCTCCAGCAGTTCACCCGGCTCGATCCGCCCGGCCAGATCGATCATCGGGTAGTCGTCCCAGTGCCCCAGGCCGGACGTGTGGGTGAGCAGGTGGTGCAGTGTGACGCCGCGCCACTCGTCCGGGCAGCCGCCGATCCAGCGGCCGACCGGGTCGTCGAGGGTGAGCGTGCCCCGCTGAACGAGCAGCAGCACGGCGGCGGCGGTGAACTGCTTGCTCACCGAGGCCAGCTGATACCGCGTCTCCGTGGCGTCGTCCACGACGAGGTTCTCACCGTGGCGCACCAGGATCTCGGTTCGTATCATGGCGGGCGGCGTCACTCGAGGCCGTCGCGGGACATCGGGGGACCGGCCGGCGCCATCGGCACGTCCGAGAAGCCACGGGTGAACACCGTGCTGACCTGCACGGCGCCCGAGGTGACCTCGGGGCCGGCCTTCAGCCAGGTGCGTTCGTCGGCCCGGACCATCATGTCGGCCTGGTCGAACCGCGTCGTGTGCCCGGCGGACACCGCCACCTCGGCGGTGAGGTCGCCGATCGCCGGTTCGGCGAAGAAGTGCCCGTTGTCGGTGATCCAGTCGTAGAACGTCGAGCGCCGGAAGTCGGTCCCCGACTCGGTGACCGCGCGGAGCACGCCGTCCTTCAGCGACCGGTCACCCGGCTCGTTCAACCACGTCATGTCCCGGGATCGTAGCGGCGCCGGGCCGCCCACGATGCCCAGTGCCGCCGGCTCAGCCCGCCCCGATGCAGTGGAAGGCCGCCGCGGTCGCGTGGGCGAGCCCGTCACCCTCGGCGGTGAGGTCCTGCTGGGCGGCGGCCAGCGCCGCGGCGGGCCCGGTGCCGCCGCGCAGCCTCGCGTGCAGGCCGAGCATGAGGTCCGCGGTGCGGTCCGCGGGCACCGGCAGCACGCTGGCGATCAGCGTACGGGTGCCCGCGCCGAGCAGGACCGCGCCGAGCCCGAGCAGCTCGTCGCCGGGCCGTACCGCCGACCGCCCGGAGTCGCAGGCGGAGAGCACCACGACGCCCGGCGGCCGCCGCAGCCGCTCGAGCTCGTACGCGGTCAGCGGCCCGTCCGCCAGCTCCAGGGTGGACAGCAGCGGCGCCTCGGCCCGGAAGACGCCGTGCGCGGCGATGTGCGCGAGGCGTGCCGAGTCCATTGCCGCCGTGACACCGGCGGCACCCGCCGCGCCGCCGGTCAGCACCACCGCGTCCGGGTCGGCGGCGGCCAACGCGGCCACCTCCTTCTCGCCCGCCGGCAGCCGGGGGCCGGCGACGAGCACGGCCGGCCCGGACGGGGCGCCGCCGCGGGTGGCGGCGCGCAGCCAGGCGGCGGCCGACGGCACCACCGTCACGGCCCGGCCGGCGCAGGACGGTAGCGCCGCCCACGCGAGCGCGTGCAGGTCGCCGATCGGCGCCATCACCAGCGGCCGGTCGCCGATCCGGGCGCGCAGCGGCGCGATCAGCTGCGCGTCGAGGGCGTCGGCGGCGTGCCGGGCGGCGGCCCGGGCGGCGGCCGGATCGTCCAATGTGATCAGCCTGCGCAGCGCGAACCGGTGCTGCCTCGAGCGGCGGCGGGCCAGGTCGAGGGCGCCGAGGCGGCGTGATCGACCCTGAGGATGAACTATTTGCCATCACCAGCAATGGTGGTGTCATCCGGACTCCCGTGAAGCCTGTACGGCGCACGCGGGATCGGA
>NZ_JBEZXZ010000253.1:0-11565 GCF_040638275.1 Actinoplanes sp. NPDC026623
GCCGCCCACCCGGGGGGCCTAAACAAAAACCTCCTGGGGGGGGTCCCCATTTCCATCCCCGGCGCGGGGGGCCGCGCCCCGGGGGCCCGCGCCCCGCTGTTTGCTTTCTGAGGTTTGAGGTAGGAGACACAAAGTGGCAACGTTCGTCGATCGAGTCGTGCTGCACCTGCAGGCAGGTGACGGCGGCCACGGCTGTGCCTCCGTACGCAGGGAGAAGTTCAAGCCGCTCGGCGGCCCCGACGGTGGCAACGGCGGGCACGGCGGCGGCATCACGCTCGTCGTCGACCCGCAGCAGCACACGCTGCTGGACTTCCACTTCCGCCCGCACGTCAAGGCGCAGAACGGCACCGGCGGCGCCGGCGCGAACAGGGACGGCGCCAACGGCGGCGACCTGGTCCTGTCGGTGCCGGACGGCACGGTCGTGCAGACCCCCGAGGGCGAGGTCATCGCCGACCTGATCGGCGGCGGCACCACGTTCGAGGTGGCCCGCGGCGGGCGCGGCGGGCGCGGCAACGCCTCGCTGGCCAACGCCCGGCGCAAGGTGCCCGGCTTCGCCGAGCTCGGCGAGCCCGGCGACCAGCTGGACGTCGTGCTCGAGCTCAAGAGCGTCGCCGACGTCGGCCTGGTGGGCTTCCCGTCGGCCGGCAAGTCGTCGCTGATCTCGGTCATGTCGGCCGCCAAGCCGAAGATCGCCGACTACCCGTTCACCACCCTGGTGCCGAACCTGGGCGTCGTGCAGGCCGGCGACCACACCTTCACCGTCGCGGACGTGCCCGGCCTCATCCCCGGCGCGGCCACCGGCAAGGGCCTGGGCCTGGAGTTCCTGCGCCACATCGAGCGCACCTCGGTGCTGGTGCATGTCCTGGACGCGGCCGCGCCCGAGATCGAGCGGGACCCGCTGGCCGACCTGGACGCCATCGAGGCCGAGCTGGCCGCGTACGGCGGGCTCGAGGAGCGGCCGCGGCTGGTCGTGCTCAACAAGATCGACATCCCGGACGGCCGGGACCTGGCCGAGATGGTCCGCCCCGAGCTCGAGGCGCGCGGGCTGCCCGTCTACGAGGTCAGCGCGGTGACCCGCGAGGGGCTCAAGGAGCTCATGTACGCCCTCGGCGACACCGTCGCCGCGAACCGGCTCGCCACGCCCACCCCCGAGGCGACCCGGGCCGTGGTGCGCCCCCGCGCGATCGACGAGAAGGGCTTCACCGTCGAGCGCGACACCGACGGCGTCTTCGTCGTGCGCGGCCCCCAGGTCGAGCGCTGGGTGCGGCAGACGAACTTCGAGAACGACGAGGCGATCGGCTACCTCGGCGACCGGCTGGACCGGATCGGCGTCGAGGCCATGCTGGCCAAGAAGGGCGCCGAGGCGGGCGACCCGGTCCGCATCGGCGACCGCGAGTTCGACTGGCAGCCCAACACGGGCGACTACGTCTCCGGCCCCCGCGGCACCGACGTCCGCCTCGAGGAGGAGAACACCCGGGCCAGCGCGGCGACCCGGCTGGCGGCCCGCCGGGCCCGCCGGATCCGCGGCGACGACGAACTGCTGCACATGGCCGAGGACGGCACGGTCAGCACGATCTCGATGGCGTCCAAGCCCGTGCTGGTCGAGGACGACGACGAGGACGAGGTCGTCGAGGACGACGAGTAGGCCTCTGCGCCGGACTGCGGCCAGACCCCCGCAACCCGGCGTAAACGGACGGCGCCTAGGGTCTCGGTCGTGCTGATCGAATCGCGTCCCGAGTCCGACGCCGAGCTGACCGCGCTGCTGATGGCCCAGCAGAAGGAGCTGAGCGAGGCCGACGGCGGGCTCGACGGCGTCGTCTACCCGTCGCACGACGACGTCGCGTACCTGGTCGTGGTCGTCGGCGGGCGGGCGGTGGCCTGCGGGGCCTGGCAGGCCCTCGAGCCGGGCGTGGCCGAGCTCAAGCGGATGTACGTGCGCCCCGCGTTCCGGGGCCGGGGCATCGCGCGGCAGCTCATCGTCGCGCTCGAGGAGGAGGCGCTGGCCGCGGACCGGCGGGTGCTGCGGCTCGAGACGGGCACCTACCTGCCGGCGGCGATCGGCCTGTACACCTCGGCGGGCTACGCCCCGATCCCGGCCTACGGCGAGTACGCCGGCAACCCGTTCAGCGTGTGCTTCGAGAAGTCGCTGGGCGCGGTCGCGCCCCGCTGACGCCGGGTCCGAGTTTCCGGCCGCACCCGGGCGTCGGACTGCCGCGGCGGCCCCCGGGACGGCATGATGGGCGGATGCCGAGCCTGACCCGCGCCGAGGCGATCGCCCGGGCCGCCACAGTCACCGTCACCGGGTACGAGATCGACCTTGATCTGACCGGCGACGGCGACACCTTCCGTTCCCGGACGGTCCTGCGCTTCGCCGCCGAGGCCGGCGCGACGACGTTCGCCGAGCTCGAGCCGGCCGAGTTGATCTCCGCGACGCTCAACGGAGTGCCGCTGGACGCGGCCGCCCTGGCCCAGGAGCGGCTGAGCCTCGCCGGGCTCGCGGCGACCAACGAACTGGTCGTCGACGCCCTGATGACCTACTCCAACACGGGCGAGGGCCTGCACCGCTTCACCGACCCCGCCGACGGCCGCGTCTACCTGTACGCGCACATGTTCCTGGACGGCGCCCGCCGGATCTTCCCGTGCTTCGATCAGCCGGACCTCAAGGCGCCCTTCACGCTGAGCGTGACGGCACCGGACGGCTGGCTGGTGGCGGCCAACGGGGAGCCCGCCGAGCCGGCCGCCGCCGGCCGGTGGCGGCTCGCGCCGACCAAGCCGCTGTCGACCTACTTCGTCTCGCTGATCGCCGGGCCCTACCACGCGCGCACCGGGGAGCACGACGGCATCCCGCTCGCGCTCTACTGCCGGCAGTCGCTGGCCGAGCACCTCGACGAGCAGGCCGACGAGATCCTCACGATCACCGGGCAGTGCCTGGACCGCTTTCACGAGATCTTCGACGTCCGCTATCCGTTCGGCCACTACCAGCAGGCGTTCGTGCCCGAGTTCAACTTCGGCGCCATGGAGAACCCCGGCCTGGTCGTCTTCCGCGACGAGTTCATCCACCGCTCGGCGGTCACCGACAGCGAGCGCGAGCAGCGCGCCATGGTCATCGCCCACGAGATGGCACACCAGTGGTTCGGCGACCTGGTCACCATGGCCTGGTGGGACGACCTCTGGCTGAACGAGTCCTTCGCCGAGTATCTCGGCACCCGGATCACCGCCGAGGCCACCCGGTTCACCGAGACCTGGACGACCTTCGCGATGCACCGCAAGGCCTGGGGCATGCGCGCCGACCAGCGCCCGTCCACCCACCCGGTGGCGCCGACCGACGTCGACGACACCGCGCTCGCCCTGCTCAACTTCGACGGCATCTCCTACGCCAAGGGCGCGGCCGTGCTGCGCCAGCTGGTCGCCTGGGTCGGCGACGAGGCGTTCCTGGCCGGGCTCAACGAGCACTTCGCGGCTCACGCGTACGGCAACGCCACCCTCGCCGACCTGCTCGCCGCCGTCCAGAAGGCCGGCGGCCGGGACCTGACCTCCTGGGCGGACCTGTGGCTGCGCCGGGCTCAGGTCAACACGCTGCGCGCCGAGGTGCGGCGCGACGCCGAGGGCCGCTACGAGGACGTCACGATCGTGCAGAGCGCCCCGGAGCGCTATCCGACCCTGCGCCCGCACCGGATCGGCGTCGGCCTGTACGACCGGGCCGCGGACGGCACCGTGGCGCGGCGCCGGCTGCTGGAGGTGGACCTCGACCCGGCCGTCGACGGCGGGCGTACCCCGCTTGCGGAGCTGGCCGGCGAGCCGGCGGCCGACCTGCTGCTGGTCAACGACGGTGACCTGACGTACGCCAAGGTCCGGCTCGACGCGGCGTCCGCCGACGCCGTGCCGATGATCCTGCCGCTGCTGGACGACTCGCTGGCCCGGGCGCTGCTCTGGGGCGCGACGCTGGACGCGGTCGAGGACGGCGAGCGGCCGGTCGCCGAGCTGGTCACCCTGGTGCTGGCGGCGCTGCCGGTCGAGCGCGAGGTGGTCCTGGTCGAGGACGTGCTGCGGATGACCCGCGCGCTTGTCGACCGCTATCCCACGCCGGAGACCCGGCCCGCCGCGCTGGAACTGCTCGCCCAGGCGAGCGACCGGCTGCTGACCGCCGCGGAGCCCGGCAGCTCGTGCCGGCTGGCCGGCGTGCGCGGGCTGATCGGAGCGAGCATCGACGCCGCGCGGCTGCGCGGCTGGCTCGACGGCGAGGGGGTGCCCGAGGGCGTCAGCGTCGACGACGACCTGCGCTGGCTGATCCTCTACCGGCTGGTGGTGCTGGGCGCGGCCGGGCCGGACGACATCGAGGCGGCGCTGGCGGCGGACCGCAGCGCGGCCGGCGAGCAGCAGGCGGCCCGGTGCCGGGCGGCGCTGCCCGACGCCGCCGCCAAGGCGCGGGCCTGGGATCTGATCATCAACGACACCGCCTCCTCGAACCGGATCCTGGAGTCCACCGCGAACGGGTTCTGGCAGCCCGAGCAGCTCGACCTGGTCACCCCGTACGTGGAGCGGTATTTCGCCGAGATGCCCGGGATGCTGAGCCGGCGCACCGGGATGAGCGGGGAGCGGATCGCGGCGCTGGCCTATCCGTCGCTGGTGGTGAGCGTCCGGACCCGGGAGCTCGCCGCGGACCTGCTGGCCTCGCCGGACCTGTCGGCCATCATGCGCCGCGTGGTGACGGATGGTGATGATGACGTGCGTCGCGCGCTGCGTGCCAGAGGATAGATGATTTGCCCTTTATCCCCCGATCCCCAGGCTAGCCTCGGCGTACGGGGGTGAGCCGGTGGAGTGGTCGGAGGAACTGTCCAGCGGTCTGCTGCAAGCCGCTCCGGACGCGATCCTGGTGATGGACGAGGGCGTGATCGTCCTCGTCAACGACCGCGCCGAGGAGGTCTTCGGCTGGCGCCGCGCGGAACTGCTCGGCCGGCGCGCCGACATGCTGCTCGCCGACTTCACCCAGGTGCCGTCGCTGGCCGGGCTGCGGCGCGCCGCCGACGAGCGCGAGACCGGCACCCGATTCATGGGGACGGTCCCGCTGCAGGCGCGGCGGCGCGACGGCACCGGCTTTCCCGCCGAGGCGTCGCTCTCGCGGGTGCAGGGGCCGCAGGGGCGGGTCACCGTCGCCGTGGTCCGGGACATGACCGAGCGGCACCGGCTGCAGGCCGAGGCGGAGCACCAGCGCAGCGAGGTGCAGGAGCACCGCAGCCAGCGGCTCGAGGCGCTCGGCCAGCTTGCCGGCGGCATCGCGCACGACTTCAACAACATGCTCGGCGTGATCGTGAACTACGCGAACTTCGTGATCGAGGAGGCCGAGTCGCCGCAGCCCGACCTGAAGACCATCGTCGCCGACGCGCGCCAGGTCATCCGGGCCGGCGAGCGGGGCACAGACCTGACGCACCAGTTGCTCAAGTTCGCCCGCCGGGACGTCGTCCGCCCCGAGGTGCTCGACCTCGACGCGGTCATCGCGGAGGTCGGCGAGACGCTACGCGGCCTGATCGGCGACCAGATCACCCTCATCACCCGTACGGCCGAGTCGCTGCCGCCGGTGACCTGTGATCCCGCTCAGATCGAGCAACTGCTGGTCAGCCTGGCGACCAACGCCCGGGACGCGATGCCCTCCGGCGGCCAGTTGGTGATCGACACCGCGAGCGCGCACCTCGAGGCCGGCGAGAATCCCGACCTCGCGGCCGGCGATTACGTCCGCATGCGCATCTCCGATTCCGGCTGCGGCATGGCCCCCGACGTCGTCGTGCGCGCCTTCGAGCCGTTCTTCACCACCAAGGCCAGCGGCGAGGGCACCGGGCTCGGCCTGGCCACCGTCTACGGCATCGTCACGCAGGCCGGCGGCAGCGTCAGCCTGACCTCGGAGCCGGTCCTGGGCACCACGGTGACCGTGCTGCTGCCCGCCGGCGCCGGCGAGGCTCCGGCCGCGCCCGTCGCCGAGCCGGTGCTGACCGCCGGGCACGGCGAGACGCTGCTCGTGGTCGAGGACGAGGCCGCGCTGCGCGATGTGGCCGGGCGGATCCTGTCCGGCGCGGGCTACCAGGTGCTGTCGGCCGAGGGTGGTGCGCAGGCCCTCGAACTGGCGGCCCTGCACGAGGGGGCGATAGACCTGCTGGTCAGCGACGTGGTGATGCCCGGGATGCTGGGCAAGGAGCTGGCGCAGCGCCTCGTCGAGGTGCGCCCGGACACCCGCGTGCTGTACATGTCCGGGTACGCCCAGCCGGTGCTGGCCTCGCAGGGCACGCTGGACCCGGGGGTGGCACTGCTGGAGAAGCCGTTCACCGCCGCGGACCTGCTCGGCGCGGTCCGGCGCCGGCTGGACGGCTGATCTAGGATTCGCCGGTGCGGAAACGGCGCCGGATCGGCATCATGGGCGGCACCTTCGACCCCATCCACCACGGTCACCTGGTGGCGGCGAGCGAGGTGCAGAGCCGCTTCGCCCTGGACGAGGTGGTCTTCGTCCCGACCGGCCAGCCCTGGCAGAAGGGCACGGTCAGCCCCGCCGAGGACCGCTACCTGATGACGGTGATCGCGACCGCGTCGAATCCGCACTTCCAGGTCAGCCGGGCCGACGTCGACCGGGACGGCCCGACGTACACCGTCGACACCCTCCGCGACCTGCATGCGATCTTCGGCCCCTCCGCCGACCTGTTCTTCATCACCGGCGCGGACGCGCTCGCGCGGATCCTGTCGTGGAAGGACGCGCTCGAGATGCTCTCGCTGGCGCACTTCGTCGGGGTCACCCGGCCGGGTTTCGAGCTGTCCGACGATCATCTGCCGGCCGACTCCGTGACGCTTGTCGAGGTGCCCGCGATGGCGATCTCGTCGAGCGCCTGCCGCACGCGGGTCGCCGAGGGGCAGCCGGTCTGGTATCTCGTACCCGATGGTGTGGTGCAGTACATCGCAAAGCGCGGCCTTTATCGCACCGAAGGACCGGTTTAGGCCTATTCATCTGGGTAGAGATGTCATACCCGTATGAGAGGCTAGTAACTCTGAAACCGAACGAGGGGAGACCGGTGCCCGTCACCGAACGTGCCCGCGAGCTCGCGCTGACCGCCGCGCAGGCCGCGGCCGACAAAAAGGCCCAGGACATCGTCCTGATCGACGTCGCCGACCAGCTCTACATCACCGACGCCTTCGTCATCGCGTCGGCCGCCAACGAGCGCCAGGTCGGTTCGATCGTCGACGCCATCGAGGAGGCCCTGATGGGCCTGCCCGAGAAGGCCAAGCCGGCCCGCCGTGAGGGCGAGCGGCAGGGCCGCTGGGTGCTGCTCGACTACATCGACGTCGTGATCCACATCCAGCACGCCGAGGAGCGCGAGTTCTACGCCCTCGACAAGCTCTGGAAGGACTGCCCGACCATCGAGTTCGTCGACCGCGACCTGGCCGAGGCCGAGGCCTCCTCCGGCGTGGCATGACCACTCGGCTCATCGTCTGGCGGCACGGCAACACGGACTGGAACGCGGGCCACCGCGTCCAGGGCCAGACCGACGTGCCGCTCAACGATCTCGGCCGGCAGCAGGCCGTCGACGCCGCCGAGCTGCTCGTCCGGATGCGACCCGACGCGCTGGTCGCCAGCGACCTGTGCCGGGCCGCCGACACCGCCGCCGCGCTGGCCGCGCTGACCGGCCTGTCGGTCAGCTACGACGAGCGGCTCCGCGAGCGCTACTTCGGCCTCTGGCAGGGCCTCACCATGACCGAGGTCACCCAGACCCGTCCGGAGGAGTACGCCCTCTGGAAGGCCGGCGCCGACGACATCGGCGGCGAGGTGGAGACGCTCGACGACCTGGGAAAGCGGGTCTCCGAGGCGCTGCAGGCCGCCGCCGAGCTGGTCGAGCCCGGCGGCACCGTCGTCGTGGCCACACACGGCGCGGCCATCCGCTCCGGCGTCGGGCACCTGCTCGGCTGGCCGGGCGAGCAGCTGCGCACGCTGCGCGCCCTGCAGAACTGCCACTGGGTGGAGCTCACCCACGACACGTCGCGGGGCTGGCAACTCGCCACCTACAACGTCGGCCCGTTCACCGACCGGCCGTCGCCGCCGCCGGTTTGATCGCCCCCGCGAGGAACGATTCGCCCGCCGGGTAGCGTCCAAGCCACCATGACTATTCGACGCTGCACCATCCCCCTGCTGGTCGTGCTGGCCCTCGCGGGCTGTGCCAACGGAGCCGCCGACGAGTCGGCCGGCGCCCCCGCCGCCACACCCGCCTCCGCCGCGCCCTCTTCCGCCGTCCCCACGGAAGAGTCCACCGCCGCCGAACCCGTCGACACCGGCAACAAGACCATCACCGGCACCATCACGGCCGGGGTCGAGCCGGGCTGCCTGCTCCTCGACGACCACCTGCTGATCATCAAGGACGCCGCACTCCAATCGGTCGCCAAGGTGGGCGCCTCCGTCACCGCGACCGGCCACGCCGAGCCGGGCATGATGACGACCTGTCAGCAGGGAACGCCGTTCGTCGTCACCACTATCCGCGCGAACTAGCCCACCATCGGCTACGGTGCCCGCATGCCCGTCGCGGTCGTCACCGATTCCACCGCGTACCTGCCGTCCGAGCTGAGCGGGACGTACGACCTCACCGTCGTCCCGCTCACCGTCGTCATCAACGGGGCCGAGGGCCTCGAGGGTGAAGAGATCTCGCCGGCCGAGGTCGCCCACGCGCTCGGCCAGCGGCGGGTCGCGGTCAGCACCTCCCGGCCCGCGCCCGAACAGTTCGTGGCCGCATACCGCGGGCTCCTCGACGCCGGGGCCGACGGCATCGTCTCCGTGCACCTGTCCGCCCAGCTGTCCGGCACCTACGACGCCGCGGCGCTCGCCGCGAGCGAGATCGGTCCGCAGGTCCAGGTCGTGGACAGCAAAACCACAGGCATGGGCCTGGGATTCGTCGCGCTCGCCGCGGCCACGGCGGCCCGCCGGTCCGCCGACCTCGACACGGTACGGCGGGCAGCGGTCGAGCACTCCGCACAGGTCAGCGTCCTGTTCTACGTGGACACCCTGGAGTTCCTCCGGCGCGGGGGCCGGATCGGCGCCGCCTCGGCCCTGCTCGGCACCGCGCTGTCGGTCAAGCCGATCCTGCACATGGTCGACGGCGTGATCGTCGTCCGGGACAAGGTCCGCACCGCCGGGCGGGCCCTCGCCCGCCTCGTCGACCTGGCCGTCGAGGCGTCCGGGGAGGGCGAGGTCGACATCGCGGTGCACCACCTCGGCGCGACGGACCGGGCGGCGGCGCTGGCCGACGTGGTCTCGATGCGGCTGGGCGACCGGCTGCGCGACTGCTACATCACGGAGATCGGTGCGGTGGTCGCGGCACACGTCGGCCCCGGCGTCGCCGGGGTGGTCGTGCACCGCAGGGTCTAGAGCGGATCATGGCGTCGCCGAGCCGAGGTCCAGGTTTCGCTTGGATCCGGCCTTCAGCCCGGCGCAGGCCGTCATGGTCCGCCAGATACTCCCTGACCCGCGCGGCGGGCCGTGACGACTCTGGCGTCCAGTTCGTCATCCTCGGCGAGGTCCGGCAGGAGGCCCGCGGCACGCACCGCGGCGACGGCGGCGGCGGTCTGCGCCTCGCTGATCTCGGAGAGCATCAGACCGCCGGGCGACAGCCATCGCGCGGCGCCGGCGACGACGGCGCGGAAGACGTCGAGCCCGTCGCCGCCGCCGTCGAGGGCCCGGTGCGGCTCGTGCTCCCGGGCCTCGGCCGGGAGCAGGGGAATGTGCCGGGTCGCGACGTAGGGGACGTTCGCCAGCAGGATGTCGATCCGGCCGCGGAGTCCGGCGGGCAGCGCGTCGAAGAGATCGCCTTGGAAGACGTCGCCGCCCAGGTTGTCCAGGGCACAGGCGACGGCGGCCGGATCGTGGTCGGCGGCGTAGAGGGTGATGTCCGGGCGGAGGCGGCGCAGGGCCAGCCCGAGCGCTCCGGAACCGCAGCAGAGGTCGACGACCACGACGCCCTGCTTGGCCGCTGTGGTGCGGTTGTCGTCCTGTTCGGCCGCTGTGGTGTGGTTGTCGTCCTGTTCGGCCGCTGTGGTGTGGTTGTCGTCCTGTTCGGCCGCGGCGGTGTGGACCAGGAGTTCGCTGCGGACGCGGGGGACGAAGACTCCGCGGCGCAGGCGGACCCGGACGCCGCAGAAGTCCGCGTAGCCGACGACCTGTTCCAGGGGCTCGCCTCGGGCCCGGCGGCCGACCAGTTCGGCGAGGTGGCGGGCGTCGGTGGCGGCCTCGCCGAGCACCGCCGCCTCGTCCTCGGCGAAGACGCAGCCGGCTGTGCGGAGCCGGCGGATGGCCTCGGCCAGGTCGGTAACTGTCACGGGGCAATCTCATAGCACGGGCCGGGGATGGAACAGGGGTTTTCCACATCGAGGGGTTGTCCACAGGCGTGCAGGCGGGGAACGGTCCCGGAGACCTATTTTCGGCCGGTGCGTGAGGCGAGGAATCCCGATGACGTGAGCGCCAGGCTGCGGACGGTCCTGGCGCCGAAGGACCCATCGGTCCGCGAGGATCCAATGGTCCGCGAGGTGCCGGTAGCTTTCGGCGCTGGCGCTGGCGCTGGCGCTGGGCCGCCGTCGGGGTATCCCGTGGGATCGCCCTGGGCGGCGGCGCCGGGCTCAATGCGGGCGCCGGTTGCTCCGGAATCGCGGGCGCCGGGCTTGTCGCCGGCGCCGGTCGGTCCGGCTTCGTGGGCGCCGGTGGCGGGATCCGTGGAGGGCTCCGGCGGCCCGCCGGCCGGGCGGCCGGGGGAGGAGTCCGGCTGGCCGGTGCCGGGCGGGCCGCCGCTGAGCTGGGACGACCTGTTGCCGGGCTGGCCCGACGACGTGAACCTCGAGCCCCGCCCCGGCGGGGAGCCCGCGCAGTCGCTGCCGGTCGAGTCGGTGGCCGAGGATCTCGCCTACCGGCCGGCCTGGGCGGCCGGTACCGGCGCGCTACGCCCGATCCGTCCGCCGGCCCTCTTCGGACCCGAGACCGCCGCAGACACGGCGGGAATGCCGTCGGAGCCGTTCCAGGATCCTAGGAACCCGGACCCGGCGGGAGCCGACCACTTCGGAACCGGTCCGCTTGCCACCGACGAGCCCGTGCTCAGCGGAGCGGGCGCCTTCGGCGGCGGACCGAGGTCCAGGCTGGGCGCGTTCGACCCCGGGCGCAGTGGCGTGCGGGCGCTGGCTGCGGTCGCGGTCGTCGTGGTGCTCGTCGCGGCGTTGCTGGCCTGGCGGGCACGGCCCCGGGTGGATCCGGTGACTCCGCCGGGAACCGAGGCCGCGGCCGGTGCGCCGCTCGCCGGCGACGGCACGGCCGGTGCCGGTGCCGTGGCCGTGCCGAGCGCCTCCGGCCCGGCCGGGGTGGTCGTCGCAGTCGGCGGCAAGGTCCGCAAGCCGGGCCTGGTGCGGCTCCCGTCCGGCGCGCGGGTCGCGGACGCCCTGCGGGCCGCGGGCGGCGCCGATCCGGGCGTGGACGTCGCACCCCTGAACCTGGCTCGCAAGGTCGCCGACGGCGAACTCATCATGGTCGGCGTCACCCCGCCGCCCGGCGCCGTCGCCGCCGGC
>NZ_JBEZXZ010000254.1:0-11393 GCF_040638275.1 Actinoplanes sp. NPDC026623
CCTACCTCGGCGCCTTCGGCATCGCCCGGGCCCTCGCCGGCGGCGCCGACGTCGTCGTCACCGGGCGGGTGACCGACGCCTCGCTGGTCATCGGCCCCGCTGTCGCCCGCTTCGGCTGGGGCCGCACCGACCTCGACGCCCTCGCCGGCGCCACGGTGGCCGGCCACGTCATCGAGTGCGGCACCCAGGCCACCGGCGGCAACTACCCGTTCTTCACCGAGATCGCCGACCTGGTCCGGCCGGGCTTTCCGATCGCCGAGATCCGCCCGGACGGATCCAGCGTCATCACCAAACACCCCGGGACCTCCGGCGCGGTCACCGTCGGCACGGTCACCGCGCAGCTCGTGTACGAGGTGGGCGACGCGCGCTACGCCGGTCCCGACGTCACCACCCGCCTCGACACGATCTCGCTGCGCCAGTCCGGGCCGGACCGGGTGGAGATCACCGGCGTACGCGGTGAGGCGCCCCCGCCCGGCCTCAAGGTGTCGTGCACCGGGATCGGCGGCTACCGCAACGAGATGACGGTCGTGCTGACCGGCCTCGACATCGAGGCGAAGGCCGACCTGTTCCGCCGGCAGTTCGAGGCTGCCGGCGGCGCCACCGCGCCGGCCGAGATCACCTGGACCCTGGCCCGGGTCGACGCCCCGGACGCGCCGACGCAGCAGCGGGCGTCCGCCCTGCTCACCGTCGCCGCCCGGGACCCGGACGAGCGGGTCGCGGGCCGCGCGTTCACCAACCCCGCCGTCGAGGTCGCGCTCGCCTCCTACCCGGGCTTCTTCAGCACGACGCCGCCGGGGCGCGCGCACCCGTACGGCGTGTTCACCGCCGGGTACGTGGCGCAGGCGGTCCCGGAGCACGAGGTCGTGCTCGACGACGGGAGCGTCGAGCGGATCGGGGCGCCGCCGCTCACCCGGGCCCTCGAGCCGCTGCCGGGCCCGGCGCCCGGGCCGGCACCCGGCGATCCGGGGCCGACCGTGCGCCTGCCGCTCGGCACGCTCGCCGGGGCACGCTCCGGCGACAAGGGCGGCGACGCCAACATCGGCCTCTGGGTGCGTGAGGACGCGGCGTACCCGTGGCTGGCCGCGCTGATCACCGAGGACACGATCCGCGACCTGCTGCCGGAGACCGCGGCGCTGCCGGTGCGGATCACCCGGCTGCCCGGCATCCGGGCCGTCAACGTCGTCGTCGAGGGCCTCCTCGGCCAGGGCGTCGCCTACCACGCACGCTTCGATCCACAGGCGAAGGGTCTCGGCGAATGGCTGCGCTCGCGCCACGTCGACATCCCCGCGTCGTTGTTGAAGGAGTACCCGTGACCATCCTGCGGTCCACCCTCGAGCCCGCCGGGGCGCAAGCCCGCGCCGCGCGGCAGGCCATGCTCGACGCCCTCGCCGAGGTCGCGGCCGAGACCGCGAAGGCCGTCGCCGGCGGCGGCGAGAAGGCGATCGCCCGGCACCACGCCCGGGGCAAGCTGACCGCCCGGGAACGCATCGAGCTGCTGCTCGACCTGGACTCGCCGTTCCTGGAGCTGGCCGCGCTGGCGGGCTACGGCTCGGAGTTCACCGTCGGCGGCAGCGTCGTCGCCGGCATCGGCGTGGTCAGCGGGGTGGAGTGCCTGCTGCTGGCCAACGATCCCACGGTCAAGGGCGGCGCGAGCAACCCGTGGTCGCTGCGCAAGACGCTGCGGATGCACGAGATCGCGCTGCGGAACCGCCTGCCGGTCATCGCGCTCGTCGAGTCCGGCGGCGCCGACCTGCCCACGCAGAAGGAGGTCTTCATCCCCGGCGGGGCCGTCTTCCGCGACCTCACCCGGATGTCCGCCGCCGGGATACCGACCATCGCGCTGGTCTTCGGCAATTCGACCGCCGGCGGCGCCTACCTGCCCGGCATGAGCGACCACGTGGTGATGATCGAGAACCGGTCGAAGGTGTTCCTCGCCGGCCCGCCGCTGGTCAAGGCCGCCACCGGCGAGGACGCCGACGACGAGTCGCTCGGCGGCGCCGAGATGCACGCCCGCGTCTCCGGCCTCGCCGACCACTTCGCCGTCGACGAGCAGGACGCCATCCGGATCGGGCGGCGCATCGTCGCGCGGCTCAACCACCGCAAGGCCTCCGGCCCGGCGACGGCCGGGCCGCTGCCACCCCGGTACCCCGCCGAGGACCTGCTGGCGATCGTGCCGCCCGACCTGAAGTCGGCGTTCGACCCCCGGGAGCTCATCGCCCGGATCATCGACGACAGCGACTTCGACGAGTTCAAGCCCCTGTACGGCGACTCACTGGTGACCGGCTGGGCCGAGCTGCACGGCTTCAGGATCGGCATCCTGGCCAACGCCCGCGGCGTGCTGTTCAGCGCCGAGGCGCAGAAGGCGGCACAGTTCATCCAGCTCGCCAACAAGTCGCACACTCCCCTGCTGTTCCTGCACAACACCACCGGCTACATGGTCGGCAAGGAGTACGAGCAGGGCGGGATCATCAAGCACGGCGCCATGATGATCAACGCGGTGTCGAACTCGACCGTCCCGCACATCTCGGTGCTCGTCGGCAACTCCTACGGCGCCGGGCACTACGGCATGTGCGGGCGCGCCTACGACCCGCGGTTCGTCTTCACCTGGCCGAGCGCGCGCTCGTCGGTCATGGGCGCACAGCAGCTCGCCGACGTCACCTACATGGTGTCCAAGGCGTCCGCGCTGTCGCAGGGCCGGCCGTTCCACGAGGACGGCGCGCAGGTGGTCCGGCACGCGATCGAGCAGCAGATCTCCGCGGAGGCGATGCCGATGGTGCTGTCCGGGCTCGTCTACGACGACGGCATCATCGACCCCCGGGACACCCGCGACGTCCTCGGCGTCGCGCTGTCCGCGATACACACCGCGCCGGTACAGGGCACCGACGCCTTCGGCGTCTTCCGGATGTGAGGCCAGTGATGACCCCGACGATCACAGGCGTTCTGATCACCAACGGCCGGATGTGAGGCAGAGATGACCCCGATCACCGGCGTACTGGTCGCCAACCGCGGCGAGATCGCCAGGCGGATCTTCGCCACCTGCCGCCGCCGCGGCCTGGCCACCGTGGCCGTCTTCGCCGACCCCGACGCCGACAGCCCGCACGTCCGCGAGGCCGACTGCGCGGTACGCCTGCCCGGCTCCGCGCCGGCCGACACCTACCTGCGCGGCGACCTGATCATCGAGGCGGCCCGGCTGGCCGGCGCCGACGCGATCCACCCCGGCTACGGCTTCCTCGCCGAGAACGCGGACTTCGCCCGTCGCGTACGCGAGGCGGGCCTGACCTGGATCGGCCCGGACCCCGAGGCCATCGAGGTGATGGGCTCCAAGATCGAGTCGAAGCGCCGGATGGCCGCCGCCGGCCTGCCCGTGCTCGACCTGCTCGACCCGTCCGCCGTCACCGAGGATCACCTCCCGGTGCTGGTCAAGGCGTCGGCCGGCGGCGGCGGGCGCGGCATGCGGATCGTCCGCACCCTCGCCGATCTGGAGGGCGCCGTGGCGTCGGCGGCGCGGGAGGCCGGCGCCGCGTTCGGCGACCCCACCGTCTTCTGCGAGCCGTACCTCCCGGCCGGGCACCACGTCGAGGTGCAGATCCTGGCCGACGCGCACGGCACGATCTGGGCGCTGGGCGAGCGCGAGTGCTCGCTGCAGCGCCGCCATCAGAAGGTCATCGAGGAGGCGCCCGCGCCGCTCGTCGACCGGATCGGCGACGGCCTGCGCAAGCGGCTGCTCGCCGCGGGGCGCGACGCCGCGGCCGCGGTCGGCTACCGCGGCGCCGGCACCGTGGAGTTCCTCGCCGACGACGCCGGCGACTTCTGGTTCCTCGAGATGAACACCCGCCTGCAGGTCGAGCACCCGGTCACCGAGTGCGTCACCGGCACCGACCTGGTCGGCCTGCAACTCGACGTCGCCGCCGGCGTCGCGCTGACCGGCCCCGAGCCGGCGATGACCGGCCACGCCATCGAGGCCCGCCTGTACGCCGAGAGCCCCGCCGACGACTGGCGCCCGCAGACCGGCACCGTCGTCGCCTTCGACGTACCCGGCGTCACCGCCCGCTTCGAACGGGCCGGGCTGGACGGGATCCGCCTCGACTCGGGCGTCGAGCGGGGCAGCGTCGTCGGCACCCACTACGACGCGATGCTCGCCAAGGTCGTCGCGTACGCGGAAACCCGCGAGGCCGCGGCCCGGCAGCTGGCCGCGGTCCTGCGCGGCGCCCGCGTCCACGGGGTGACCACCAACCGCGACCTGCTGGTGGCGAGCCTGCTGCACTCGGACTTCCTGGCCGGAACCGCCGACACCGGCTTCTACGCCGCGCACCCGCCGGCCGCGCTGACCGCCGGCACCGGGCTGGAGCCGGCCCTCGGCGCCCTCATCGCGGCGCTGGCGGACGCGGCGTTCGAGCGCGGCCCGCTGCTGCCCGGCGTCGCCGCCGGCTTCCGCAGCATCCCGGTCGGCTACCGCAGCCGCCGCTACGCCGCCGGCGAGCGGGAGTTCGAGGTCCGGTACCGGTTCGGCCGCTCCGGCCTCGAGCTCGCGCAGAACCCGCCCGGCGTCGCCACGCTCGCGCTTGTAGACGCCGCCGCCGACCGCGTCGTGCTCGACGTCGACGGGGTGCGCCGGGCCTGGGCCGTCGGCCGGTTCGACGACCGCGTCGTCGTCGAGGGCCCGCGCGGCTCGGCCGAGCTGCGCCGGGTGCCGCGCTTCACCGACCCGTCGTCGCCGCTCGCGGCCGGTGCGCTGGTGGCGCCGATGCCCGGCACCGTGGTGCGGGTGGGTGTGCGGGTCGGCGAGGCCGTCGTCGCCGGTCAGCCGCTGATCTGGCTGGAGGCCATGAAGATGGAGCACGTGGTGCACGCCCCCGCGGCCGGGACGGTCGCGGAGCTTCCGGTCGAGGCCGGGCAGCAGGTCGGCCAGGGCACCCCGCTCGCGGTGGTGACGGGCGCGGACGGCGCGGATGCCTGACGGCGCCGCACCCAAGCAGGACCGGTCCCGGGCGACCCGCCGGCACCTGCTGGAGACGGCCATCCGCTGCCTCGCCGGCCACGGGTGGGAGACCTCGACGGTGGGGTTCATCGCCGCCGAGGCCGGCATCAGCCGGGGTGCGGTGCAGCACCACTTCCGTACCCGGGAGGCGCTCATTCTCGCCGCGCTCGAGCACATGTTCGCCGAGCGGGCCGCGCTGCTCGACGCGCTGCCCGACCCCGGGGGTTCCGGCCCGGAGCGGGTGCACGCGGTGGTGACCGGTCTGGTCGACGCCATCGGCGGCGAGCTGTTCCGGGCCGCACTGCAGGTGTGGACCGTGGCGGCCGCCGAGCCCGAGCTACGCTCCGCGGTGGTCCCGCTGGAGCGTCACTTCGCCCGCGGCGTGCACGAGCGGGCGGTGCGCCTGCTCGGGGTGGACGACGCCGACCCGGCCGTGCGCGCCCTCATCCAGGCCACCCTCGACCTGGCCCGCGGCCTGGCCCTGGCGGACG
Organism: Actinoplanes sp. NPDC026623; assembly: GCF_040638275.1. NCBI lineage: Bacteria > Bacillati > Actinomycetota > Actinomycetes > Micromonosporales > Micromonosporaceae > Actinoplanes > Actinoplanes sp. NPDC026623. The sequence goes on from NZ_JBEZXZ010000254.1 coordinate 5,470, forward strand.
TGCTGACCGACGACTCCCGCCGGCGGGCCCGGGTCGTGCGCGCCTGGTCGAACCAGCTCGCCGCCGCCCTGCCGGCCGCCTGACGGCAACCGGCGGGCCCGGCAGAGCACGATCCCCGCGTACCCGTGCGGCGCCCACCGGTCCAGCGCGACGACCTCGATCGACTCGTCCCGGGCGTCGAAGCCCGGCCGGAGCACCGCGCGCAGGTCGTGCTCGTCGACGTCGGCGCCGGGAAAGACCTTCCCCGCCACGGTGTAGCCGCGGCACCGGCGCAGGGCCGCGGTGACGAAGAGGCCGCCCGGCCGGACCAGGCCGGTGATGTGCCGCATGAACGACACCCAGGTCGCGCGGTCGGCGGTGGCGGAGTCCGCGCAGTAGGCGCTGACCACCGTCGCGTACTCCCGGTCCACCGGGCGCGGGTCCCGGCCGTCCACCCGCAGCAGCGCGGTGATCTTCGTACGGGTGAGCTCCTCGCGGGCCGCCACCTGCTCGGCCGTCGGGCACGGGTTGCCCTCGCACCGCAGCGTGTGGCGCACGAACGGCCGCCAGTCGTGCGCGCCGGGCGCCCGGTCCAGCCAGCGCCGGATCTCGGCCAGGTTCGCCGGCAGGTAGTCGCCGAGGTGGATCTCGGAGGCCACCTCGGCGGCCGCGAACACGTGGTGCAGGGTCGGACCGACGCCGAAGAACAGGACCGGCCGATCGCGGTCCGCGTGGCGCATCGCCGCGACCAGGAACGCGATGGTGGCGATCTCGTCCGGCTCGACGTCGCGGTAGTAGCCGCTCAGGTACTCCGCCGGCACCCAGTCCGCCTCGAACGACGCGTAGCCGCCGCGCCGGCGGCGCAGCACGGCGGTGGTGAGGCCGGCCAGGGCGTACTCGTAGAGGGCGGCGCCGAGATTCGCCCCGATCAGGAAGATCAGCGCCCGGTGCGCGGTGATCGAGTCGCTGACCAGCGCGGCGGCGAAGGCGCCCAGGTAGTAGGGCGCCTCCTTGGCGATCTCCGTGCCGGCGTAGCCGGCCGCGGCCGCCACCCGCGGCGCGCGCCCGCCCGCGGTCCTGCGCCGGGTCAGGTCGTACGCGGCCTTCGACAGCACGTTCGTGCTGGTACCCGTCTCGGCCAGCAGCCGCCAGTTGGCCCGCAGCCCCGTCCGCAGGCCCCAGACCCACGCCGCGTAGCTCGCCACGAGGAGCACCGGCGGCCAGATTCCGCCGAGACCGTCGAGCGGGCCGAGGGCGACCAGGCCGATTCCGGCGGCGGTCGCGATCGCGTCCAGCGCGTAGGTCGAGGCGGCGGTGGCGGCGATGCTCACCGCCCACCTCGCGAGGGACCGCATCACCGGGCGGCGTTCCGTTCCGCCTCGACCAGGACGCGGCGCAGCAGCTTGCCGGCCGGCGATCGCGGCACCGCGTCGGTGACGCGCACGGCGCGCAGCCGCTTGTACGGCGCGACCCGCTCGGCCACGTACGCCAGCAGTTCCTCGGCGGTCGCCGGCCCGCGCAGCACCACGTACCCGACCGGGACCTCGCCGGCGTCCGGGTCGGGCCGGGGCACCACCGCCGCGTCGGCGACCGCCGGGTGCGTCGTCAGCAGGCGCTCCAGCTCCGCCGGCGCCACCTGATACCCCTTGTACTTGATCAGTTCCTTGATCCGGTCGGTCACGTACAGGTAGCCGTCCTCGTCGAAGAAGCAGAGGTCGCCGGTGTGCAGCCAGCCGTCGGCGTCGATGGTCGCGGCGGTGGCCGCCGGCCGGTCGCGGTAGCCCCGCATGAGCTGCGGACCCCGGACCCAGAGTTCACCGGTACGGCCGGCGGCGAGGTCGGCGCCGCTGTCCACGTCGACGATGCGCGCCTCGGTGTTCGGCATCAGCCGCCCCACCGAGCCGCGGCGCGGCTGCTCCAGCGGCCCCGCGGTGATCACCGACGACGTCTCGGTCATTCCGAGGCCCTGGCCGACGATGCAGCCGAGCCGCTCGGCGCAGCGCAGCTCCACCTCGGCGTCCAGCGGCGCCGCGCCGACGCCGAGGGTGCGCAGCGAGGACAGGTCGAACTCGTCGACCAGCGGATGCCCGGCGAGCGCCTGCACGATCGGCGGGACGACGATGGAGTAGGTCACCCGATGGTCCTGGATGATCCGGAGCAGGTCCCCGAGGTCGAAGCGGGCCATCGTGACGACGGTCGCACCGGCCGCCAGGGCCGCGGGCAGCACCAGGTTGAAGCCGACGGCGTGGAAGAACGGCGCGACGGCGAGAACGACGTCGTCCTCGTCGGGGCCGAGGACCGCGCGGCTCTGCCGCACGTTGGTGACCATGCTGGAGTGCGTCAGCTCGACGCCCTTGGCCAGCCCGGTCGTGCCGCTGGAGTACGGCAGCGCGGCGAGCGCCGTCGCGGGGTCGATCGTGATCCGCACCGACGGGTGCTCGCCGGCGGCAAGCTCCTCGAAGCCCAGCACCTCGACGCCGCCGGCCTTCTCGGCGGCCGAGCGGGCACGCTCGAGCAGCGGCGGGATCGTGACCAGGATCCGGGCACCGGAGTCGACCAGCTGTCCGGCCAGCTCCTCGGCGGTCAGCATCGGATTGGCGCCGGTGACCGCGCCGCCGGCCGCCATCGCCCCGTACGCGGCCACGGCGTACTCGGGCGCGTTGGGGCTGTAGAGAGCGAGGACGTCGCCGGGCGCGAAGCCGCGGGGCGGCCAGGAGGTCCGCGGTCCGCTCCACGCCGGCCGCCAGCTCGCGGTAGCTGACCGCCCGGCCGGTCCCGCCGTCGACCAGGGCCGGCTTGTCGCCGAGGCGGCCCGCCTGCCCGAGGACCAGGCCGGGCAGGGTGACGCCGCCGACCGGGACGTCGGGGAGGTCGCTTCGTCGTGGGCTGATCGCTGTCATGGTGGCTCCTCTGCTCGACGGCCTCGAGGCCGGATGAGCGGAACGTAACGAGCCATCGTTTGCGCGCCGTGTCTCCATCGTGTGCGCGGCGCCGCCGCGACCAGCAGCGGGTGCGTCAGCGCGCCGTGGTGCGCGAGTGGATGCGACGCGCGAGCATGGGGAGCATGGCTGAACTCTATGAATACAAGGTCCTGGAGCTCCGGGAGAAGATGATCGGCGGCAAGATGTCGGGCGACAAGCTGGAGCAGGTCCTCAACGAACACGCGGACCAGGGCTGGCGGCTCAAGGCGATCACCTCCGCGGAGGTGAAGGGACGCATCGGGCCCGGCGGCGTCGAGGGGCTACTGGTGACGTTCGAGCGGGCCAGGACGAATTAGCGGACCCTGACGGGCGATTGCGGCGCGGGAGCCGATCGTGCGGCCGGTGGCGTGGAACCCGGCACGCCGCCGGCGGCCGGCCCCCGGCCGTCAATCAGCCTCCGGCAGTACAGCGCGTCGGGGGTACGGGAGGAGAACAGCCGGCGGGTGTAGGCGATGCCGGCCAGGTACTCGTCGTCGGCGCACTGTCCCTTGTAGTTGCCGGTGGCGAAGTCGCCGCCGGGGCCGCCCGCCGGGCGGTTGTCGCCGCGGTCGAACCACACCGTCCGGCCGGCGCCCGCCGGGACGGTGGCCGCCGTGGCGCACAGGGCGCTCGACATCGCGTCGCCGCGCACGGCGTACCCGATGACGAAGGAACCGGCCGGGCACTGCAGCTTGGTGTATCCCGGGGCCCAGTCGCCGGCGACGTACCGCTCGTCGGTGACGACCTGATGCGCCGCCGACGCGGCCCACAGGTCGCCGGCGGTGATGTCGGTGCACAGCCCCCGGTTGCCGGTGTGCGCCAGGCCGAGCAGGCGCTGGCCGTCCGGGCAGGCCGCCTTGCGGGCGCCGGAATCCCAGTCCGGCCGGTCGCGCATGCGCAGCGACTGGACGAAGTCGCCGTGGTCCGGGCTCAGCATCGACCAGTGCGGCACCGGATCGACGTACCCGCCGCGGGCCTCGGAGGTGACCAGCCGGGTCCAGGCGCCGGCCCGCCAGTCGCCGCCGTCGTACGGTCCGGTGCGCCGCCCGGCCGCGTCCCAGTAGAGCAGCGCCCAGCCGTTGACGCCGCGGTTCTCCGCCCAGCCGACCGCCGGCCAGTAGGCGAAGTCGGCGTCGGCGGCGATCAGCAGATCGACGAAGGCGGCGAACCAGTCCCGCTGTTTCGTGCCGGCCCGCGCGTTGCCGTCCACACCGAACTCGCTGATCCACACCGGCGCGGTGAAGTGCCGGCCGGACTCGGCGCCCACGAAGAACGCGTCCCGGTACAGCACGTCGCGCAGCTCCGCGGCGCTCAGGTCGCGGTAACGCGGGTCGCTGGTCTCGCCGATCCCGGTCGCGCCGGTGTGGTTGGGCCCGGTGTAGTCGTAGAAGTGTGCCGCGTAGACCAGCTTCCCGGACCGCACCAGCGTGTGCGACAGCGATCCCACGGGCCGCAGCGTCGGACGCCCGTGCGCGAAGCCGTCGGCGGGAATGCCGGTCCAGTTGATGCCCTCGACGATGATCAGCAGGTTGGGGTTGGCCTCGCGGAGGATCCGGTCGCCGAGCCGCTGCGAGGCGGCGAACCAGTCGTGGTCGTCGCCGGTGCCCCAGTTCGGGTCGTCCCAGACCGTACGGCGTACCTCGTTGTAGAGGTCCGCGCCGACCACCCGGGGGTTGCCGGCGTAGCGGCGGACCACGGACAGCCAGTTCTCCTCCCACTGCGGCGTGGACTGGCTCGCGTTCCACCGCTCGTTGCCGTCCACGCCGCAGCACCAGCGCGTGGTGTTGGTGTGGTTGTTGAGGATCACGGCGAGGCCGGCGCCGGTGAGCCCGGCGACCACCTCGTCGTAGACCTGCAGCGGCGTCAGGCCCCGGAACCGGGGGTTGGCCGCCACGGCCGCATCGGTCACCGGCTGCCGGTCGGTCAGCATCTCGTCGGAGAACGGGAGCCGCACGCTGTTGAGGCCGATCGACTGAAAGCCGGCGACGATCTCGGCGAGCGGCGCCCGGTCGAGCCCCAGCGGGATCCGGCCCGAGTTCTCGCCGGAGTGGTGCGCGGCGTTGTCGGCGACGTCGCCGGAGCCGTTCCAGGTCCCGCTGGCACCGTGCCAGTTGCCGGAGCGCAGCTTGAAGCGCACCCCGTCGGCGTCGACGATGTATCGGCCGCGGGTGCTCAGCGGGGCCACCCAGCCGGCGGCCGCCGGGGCGGTCGCGGCGGCGTCGGCCGCGGGCAGCCCCGGCAGCGCTACGGCGGTGATGAGCACGGAAACCAGCAGCGTGCGAACGGCGGGACGCAAGACGACCACCAAACCCCTCGGCAGGGACATCGGCCCTTGTCCATATCTAAGGCCACCCGCGACCGAAAGGGAACACTACGCCCGCCGTCCGCGCGCGCTAAGCGATTCTCAACCTGGCCGGTGCCGCCCGGGCCACGTCGAGAGGTTCATCGGCCGGCGGCGCCGTCGGTCTGTTTCTGCCGCCGGATCCAGCCCTGCGCGGTGTGCCGGGGCACCCCGTAGTGGTCCGCGATCGCCGTGGACGTGCCGGCCTGGCGGAGCACGGCCGCGAAGTCCTCCGGCATGCGCCGGTAGGCGCGACCGTTTGCCGCCGTCACGGGGCCGGCGTCCTTGGTCGCCCGCTTCCCCGGGGTGCCGGCCTCACGCCCGGCGCGCTTGGCGGCCGATCCGGCAGTGGCGGCCTTCTTCGCGGCCGATCCGGTAGCCGCCGTCTTCTTCGCAGCCGATCCGGTAGCCGCCGTCCTCTTCACGGCCGATCCAGCAGCCGCCGCCTTCTTCGCGGCCGATCCAGCAGCCGCCGCCTTCCTCGCGGCCGATCCAGCAGCCGCCGCCTTCCTCGCAGCCGATCCAGTAGCGGCGGTCTTCCTCGCAGCCGATCCGGTGGCTGTGGCCTTCTTCGCAGCCGATCCGGTGGCTGCTGCGGTCTTCGCGGCGGCGCCGCGGCGGGCGGCCGGGCGCGGCGCCGGCAC
>NZ_JBEZXZ010000255.1:0-11018 GCF_040638275.1 Actinoplanes sp. NPDC026623
AGGCGTTCAACGTCCTCGACTCGCGCGGCGCGGTCTCGACCGCCGACCGGGCCGCCGAGTTCGCCCGGATGCGCCGCCTCGCCGGCGACGTCGCCGAGCTGTGGCAGGCCCGGCGCGAGGAGCAGGGACACCCCCTCGGCCTGGTCGAGGCGGCCCAGCCCGCCGAACCCGCCGTTGCGGTGCGGACCGGCGACACGCCCCGCACGCTGGTCTTCGAGATCGGCACCGAGGAGCTGCCGCCGAGCGAGGCCCGCGCCGCGCGCGAGGAGCTGCGCAAGGCGATCACCGACGGCCTCGCCGCGACCCGGCTGCACCACGGCGAGATCGAGGTCCTCGCGACACCGCGGCGCCTGATCGCGGTGGTCGCGTCGGTCGCGGCCAAGGAGGAGGACCACGTACGCGTGGTCAAGGGCCCGAAGGTCGCGGCCGCGTTCGGCGCCGACGGCGCGCCCACCCGGGCCCTGCAGGGCTTCCTGCAGGGACAGGGCGCGACCCTCGCCGACGTCGAGCAGCGCGACGTCAAGGGCGCGCTGCACGCGGTCGTCGTCCGGCAGGAGGCCGGAGGCTCGGCGCCCGAGGTGCTCGCCGGCGTGCTCTCGAAGATCGTCAGCGGTCTGCGTGCCTCGAAGAACATGCGGTGGAACGACCCGCAGCTGTCGTTCAGCCGCCCGGTGCGCTGGCTGACCGCCCTCTGGGGCGACGACATCGTGCCGGTCGCGGTGTCGACGCTGGCCGCCGGCCGCACCACCCGCGTGCTGCGCACGGCGTCGTCGCCGGTCGTCCCGGTGGCCTCGGCGGAGACCTTCCTCGAGACCCTCGCCGCCAACGGCATCCTCACCGACCCCGAGGCGCGCCGCGCGGCGATCGCCGGCGGCGCCGCCGATCTGGTCCGCTCCGCGGGCGCCATCGACCTGGACGGCGAGGCGGCGCTGCTGAACCAGATCACCTACCTCGTCGAGGCGCCGACGCCGCTGCTCGGCACGTTCGACCCGGGCTACCTGACGCTGCCCGAGGCCGTGCTCACCTCCGTGATGCGCAAGCACCAGCGCTACCTGCCCGTCCGCGACGCCGCCGGCGCGCTGCTGCCGATGTTCGTCACCGTCGCGAACGGGCCGGTCGACGTCGGCCTGGTCCGGGCCGGCAACGAGGCGGTGCTGCGGGCCCGCTACGAGGACGCGGCGTTCTTCTACCGCGCCGACCGCCAGACCCCGCTGCCGGCGATGCGGGAGCGGCTCACCCGGCTCACCTTCACCGACAAGCTCGGCTCGATGGCCGACCGCGCCGGGCGCATCGCCGCGCTCGCCACCGCGCTGGCCGGGCCGCTCGGCCTGGACTCGCCGACCCTGCGGCGGGCCGCCGAGCTGGTGAAGTTCGACCTCGGCTCCCAGCTGGTCACCGAGATGACCAGCCTGGCCGGCGTGATGGCCCGCGACTACGCGCTCAACGCGGGCGAGAGCGAGGCCGTCGCCCAGGCCGTCCACGAGGCCGAGCTGCCCCGCAACACCGGCGACGACCTGCCCGCCGGCACCGAGGGCGCGCTGCTGTCGCTCGCCGACCGGCTCGACCTGTTCATCGGGCTCGCCGCCACCGTCGGGCTGCCGACCAGCAGCAGCGACCCGTTCGCCGTCCGGCGCGCCGTGCTCGGCCTCGTCGCCGTGCACCGGGCCCACCCGGCCCTGGCCGCGCTCAACCTCGACGACGCGCTCGCCGCCGCGGCCGCGCTTCAGCCGGTTCCGGTGAGCGAGGGGGTCCTCGCCGCGTGCGGCGTGTTCCTGGCCAAGCGGTTCGAGCAGAATCTGCTCGAGGAGAACCGCCCGCTCGACCGGGTCCGGGCGGTCCTGCCGCAGTACGCCCGCCCGTCGCTCGCCGCCGGCCTGCTCGACCAGCTCGACTCGCTCGTCGCCGCCGACTCGGACTTCGTCGCCGTCGTCGCGGCGATCCAGCGGGCCCGGCGCATCGTCCCGCAGGACACCCCGGCCGGGTACGACCCGGAGGTGTTGAAGGAGCCGGCCGAGGTCGCGCTGCACGAGGCGGTCGCCGCCACCCTGGACGACCTGCGTTCGTCGCCGGAACCGGACCTCGTCCGCTTCACCGCCGCGACGAGCCGCATCGTCGCCCCGATCGCGGAGTTCTTCGACGACGTGTTCGTCATGGCCGACGACCCGACGATCCGCAAGGCCCGGCTCGGCCTGCTGGCGACCGTCCGCGACCTCGGCGCCGGGCTGCTCAACTGGGCCGAGCTGCGTCTCTGACCCGCCGATGACCGTCCACGAGGATGCCGCCGACCCGCCGGTGCGGGTCGGCGTCGGCGTGTTCGCCGTGCGCGGCGGCGCCTTCCTGATGGGCCGCCGCGACGGCGCGCACGGCGCGGGCACGTGGTCGCTGCCCGGCGGGCACCTGGAGTTCGGCGAGTCGTTCGCCGCCGCGGCCCGCCGTGAGCTGTGGGAGGAGACTGGCCTGACGATCGCGAACCCGGAAGTGCTCGCGGTCACCAACGACGTGTTCGCCCGGGAGCGCCGGCACTTCGTGACCGTGTGGATGGTCGGCGACGAGGTCGGCGGCGAACCCGTCGTCCGCGAGCCGGACAAGTTCGCCGACCTGACCTGGTGCGACCTGGACACGCTGCCGCAGCCGCTGTTCCAGCCGTGGCGCGAGCTGTTGCGGATGCCGGCCCTGGCCCGCCTCGACGCGATCGTGCGCGCCGGGCGCTAGGGCGCATCTGGCGGACTAGGCCTGCGCCCAGCTGCCGTCCAGGTCGGCCGGCTCGTCGCGCCGCTCGGCGCGGCCGGACCAGCGGATCGGCAGCACGCACAGGACACCCAGCCAGGCGGTTACCGCCACCGCGCCCAGGCCCCAGGCCAGGTTGCTGCCCTCGGCGATGAAGCCGATGACCGGAGGGCCCGCGAGCAGCCCGCCGGTGCCCATCGCCGCGACCAGGGTGAGCGTGGCGGAGCCCTCGCGGGCGGCGGCCACGTACAGGCACGGCGACACCGCCGCCATGCCGAGCCCGACGCAGGCGAACCCGGCCAGCGCCGGGACCACGCCGCCGATCAGCAACGCGACCGCCAACCCGGCGCCGGCCAGCACGCCGCCGGTCAGCACGACGCGCTTGTCGCCCCAGCGCTCCCGCCAGCCGTCGGCGAACAGCCGCGCGGCCACCATCATGGCCGAGGTGACCGCGATGCCCAGCGGCAGCAGGTGCTCGGCGGCGTGCGCGATCTCCTTGAGGTAGAGGGCCGACCAGTCGGTCATCGCGCCCTCGGTGATGGTGGCGAAGAGCATCGCCAGTCCCAGCCAGACGGTGGCACCGGACGGCCGGGCCCACCGGCGGCCGGTCTGCTTCTCCGGGGCCGGCAGGTCCCGTTCCAGCAGGGCCGGCCGCGCGGCGAACACGAGCAGCAGCAGCACGACCCCGGCGATGGTGAAGTGCAGGGTCACCGAATCGCTGAGCGCGGTGACGCCGGTGGCGACCAGGGCGGCGGCGAGGATCCCGCCGCTGAACAGCGCGTGCAGCCGGGCCATCGTGTTGCGCTGGAACGCCGCCTCCAGGGCGGCGCCCTGGGCGTTCATGGCCACGTTGAGGCAGCCGACCGCGACGCCGTCGACGAGCAGCACGGCCAGCGCGGAAGGATAATTCGGTACGGTGGCCAGCCCCGCGAGGGCCGCGACCAGGACGAGCACCGACCCGACGGCGAGACGCCGGGAGCCGAGCACCACCATCAGCCTCGCGACCAGGGGGAACGACACCAGGGCGCCGACGCCGGCCGCCAGCAGCAGCACGCCCACCTGGCCGGCGCTCAGGCCGAGGCGTTCGGTGAGCGCGGGGATGCGCGCCGCCCACGTCGAGTACTGAAAGCCGAGGGAGAAGAACAGCGCGGCGATGGAGAGCTGAGAGCGCCGGAACTCGCTCATGGCATCGCCTTGGCCGGGCGCCGAGCTGATGATTCGCTCGCAGGCTCGCTCATTCGGGGCATGAATCTCGGCTTTCGTCGGCGATCGTGCGGGACATGTAGACGGCGTCCGGGCCGTATCCGGCCGGCAGGGCTATCTCGCGATGGGCGCGGTAGCCGCGCGCCGACCAGAAGCCCGCGGTGCCGCCGACGGCGACCAGGGAGATCCGCTCGTACCGGAAGGATCTTGCGGTGTCGGTGAGGTGCCGCAGCATGCGTTTCGCCCAGCCTCGGCCGCGGAACCCGTCGCCGACGACGATGTCGTGCAGGTGCAGGTTCGACGAGCTGAACACGGTGTCCTCGGCGCGGGACGGGTCCGGGAACCGGAACGGCGGATAGGGCAGGGCGAGCAGGTATCCGGCGACCCGGTCGCCGGCGTCCAGGACGAACGAGGTCGCCGGGGAGCTGCGGGCCCGGGACTCCAGCACGTCGGGGCCCTCGGAGAGCCCGGCCGCGGTGTAGGCGCCCGCCTCCAGGGCGGCGATGGTGTTCCAGTCGCCGGGGCCGATCGGCCGGACCCGCTCCGCCCGGACGGTCACGCAGGGCAGCGGGCCGTAGCCGTTGAAGCCCCGGGTGGTGTAGCTGGTGGCGTAGGCGCCGGCGGAGTGGATCCACACCGGGTCCCCCGAGGCGAGATCCTCCGGTACGGGCACCGGCGCGCCGCCGCCGAGCGTGTCGTCGCTGTCGCAGGTGGGGCCGGCCACGATGGCCGCGACGCTGCCGCCGCCGGTGCGGGTCGGGAACTCCATCCGGTAGCGGAGCTGGTCGCCCTCGTACAGCCCGTTGAAGCGGCCGCAGCTCAGGTAGAGCCAGACCCGGCCGCGCCGGGTCAGCCGGGTGACGTGGGCGCGGATCGTGCCGTGGTCGGCGACGAGATGCCGCCCCGGCTCGACGACGACGGCGAGGTCGCCGCGCGCGGAGTCCCGCAGCCGCCGCAGGCCGGCCCGGATGGCGGCGAAGATCTCCGCGGTCGGCGGGGTCAGCGGGCCGCCGTCGCGGTCGAGGTAGCCGGCGGCGGGCAGCCCGCCGCCGAGGTTGACGTGGTCGAGGCGGATGCCCCGGGCCTCCAGCCGGGGCAGCACGGCGGCGAGATCGTCGAGGGCCCGGCGCCACGCGCGTACGGTCATCTGCTGCGAGCCGACGTGGACGGACAGGCCCGCGGGGACCAGCCCGTGCCGGCGCGCCTCGTCCAGGACGCCGACCGGGTCGTCGCTGCCGCACTTGCCGGTGAGCCCCCACACCGCGCCGTCGCCGGTGGTGGCCAGCCGGCAGAACACCCGGGCGCCCGGCGCGTGCCGGGCGACGGCCCGCACGTCCTCGACGCAGTCGGTGGCGAACGTGGTGATGCCCAGCCGGTGCGCGGCGGCGATCTCCGAGTCGGACTTGACGGTGTTGCCGTAGTGCACGTTCCCCGGGGCGGCCCCGGTGCGCAGGGCCTGCTCGATCTCGCCGGGGCTGGCCGCGTCGAATCCGGCGCCGCGCTCGGCCAGGCAGGCGAGGACCTCGTCCACCGGGCACGCCTTCATCGCGAAGCGCACCGTGACGCCCGGCAGCTCGGCGCGCAGGGCGTCGTACTGCGCCTCGATGCCGGTGAGGTCGTAGACGATCCGGTCGCGCTCGGCGCCGGCGAGGGCGGACCGGACGTGCGGGCGCTCCATGAGCAATTTTCGACCTGCCCTCGGGCCAGGGGTGTCCAAGCCGCCGACCGCCGCCCCGGCCACGTTGAAGGGCTCAGTCATCGCGCAGGCTGGTGCCGCGGGCGGCCTCGATCAGCGCCGCCCACGCGTCGATGAGCAGCGCGAAGTCGTCGATGTCGCGGCATGCCTCGGCGAGCAGGCTCGCACGGCGTTCGCGGATCTCGTCGGCGACGGCCGCGAACCGCCCGCCGAGCCCGCGGTACGCGCGCTCCAGGAGGTCGATCTTGACCTCGTTGGGTTCCCGGCTCCGCCACGCGCTCTCCCGCACGATCGCGGCGATCGCGGCCGGGTCGTCGTCGGTCATCCGCTCGTAGATGAAGTGGAGGTAGTACATGGACAGAATGAACTTCGCGAACCGCATCTGGTACGCGGCGAAACCGGCGTCGGTCTTGCGTTCGGCGGTGTGGAAATTGACGATGTGCCGGTTGTGCAGCACGCCCGGCAGCCGGGCCTTGTCCGCGACGTGGATGAGGAAGTAGTCGCTGCCGATGGTGTCGGTCGCCGGCGGCAGCGGAATCCGCTCGTGCAGCCCGTGGAAGCTGATGTTGTGCATGTCCACCCGCATCGGGTCGACGACGCCGAGCACCGCGGTGTCGCCGTCGAATGGCTCGCTGCCGGTGAACGACTCCTCGACCAGGGCGCGTTTCTCCTGCTCCGAGGTGCCGTCGGCGGCCCAGAGGCTGACCAGGTCGTAGTAGGCCTCGTGGTCGCGTACCTCGCCGAGGTCGACGGACATCTCGCCGACGAACGACGCGCCGACCATGGCGACGGTGGCGTCCCGCAGGGACGGGTCCAGCCGGTCCTCGAGGGCGCCGGCCCGGTGCGCGGGCAGGCCGAGCGACAGCAGCTCCGGGTGGATCGGGAAGACCTTCTCACCCCGGTACGTCTGGAAGAAGCTGTCCGAGTCGCGCCGGTGCACCGACTCGCAGCCCAGCGCTGCCGCGATGAGGAACGCCCGGTTGGTGCAGGCGCCGTACGAGAGGCGGTCCGGCAGCAGCAGGTCGGCGACGAGGTCGGGCTTGGCCACGCCGGAGCGCCGGATCATCCGCCGCAGGAACTCCCGCTGGGCGGGCTCGTCCAGGTGCCAGACGTCGTCCGCACCGCTCAGCGTGCGCGCGTGCGCCGCGAAGTCCGCGGAGGAGTCCAGGACCAGCAGGCAGACCTCGACGTCGAAGTGCTCGCGGGCGTAGGCGGCCTCCGCGACCACCTCGGCGAGCGTGGCGGTGCACTCCCGGTTCGTCGGAACGGTCAGGCAGACGCGGCGCACCCGCGCACCTCCCGCCTTTTCCACGTGGCCGGGGCGCGGTTTCCGGCGGCGGTCGACGGCTCGGACACCTCTGGCCCGAGGCCAGGTTGAAAATTGCTCACTGGAAACCCATCCGCATTACTCCCGTACCGAAATTGAGGCGCCGAAATACCTGGCCAGGGTCATGCGGAACCGTTCATCCCCGTATTCACGCGGGCGAATCTATCATGATCAGCTGTGACCGAAAAGGAACCTTACGGTGACGGTTCGGGCAACCCCGCCCGGATGACCGTCCAGATTGGCTGGTCACCCCCGGTCGAGGGCTTCGCCGCCCGGCCGATGTGTCGTTGGGCACGCCCATGATCGCTTCCGGACCCGGGCGAGCATGAGGACGCTCGCGACGATGCCGGTGACGCCGAGCGCGATCAGGCGCGGATCGCAGCGGTACAGGCCGTACGCGGCCCAGCAGGAGACCTCGCCGAGGGTCAGGCGCCAGGTGCCGGCCGAGACCCCCGAGGGCCGCCGGGTCCGGTACGCGGTCACGATCGACGGCATGACCTGGACCATGGCGGCGGCCGCCAGCAGCAGACCCAGCACCCGGGTACCCGCGACGGCGGCGGCGCCGGCCAGCAGGCCGGCCCACCCGCCGACCCACGCCGCGGAGCGGACGCCCGCGCGCCCCAGCCCGGCGAGCAGCACCGCTACCGTCGTCGCGAGGAGCGTCGCCGCCGTCGCCGGCACCAGCGCCGTCCGGTAACCGGCCGACGCGAAGTAGCCGAACCAGGCCGCGTTGTTCACCGCGGCGAGCGCGGCCCAGGACCAGGAGACCCCGGCGGGATCACGGGTGCGGCGCAGTTTCGCGATCTGCGGCAGATACTGCGGAATTCCGAAAGCCGTCGCAATGAGCGGGAGGGAGTCGAATAGATGTCCCATGCGCCCGCCCCGGTTTCTCGCGGCAATTTCCCGACGCCGGAAGAATATGTCAGGACTCGCGCATCTACTGTGCTACTTCATTCTCGAATCGACCGATTCGAGCTAGAATCCGGCGCATGGACGCCATTGATCGCAAGATTGTTGCGCTCCTGGAGGCGGACGGCCGCATCACCGTCACCGAAGCCTCGCCCGTGTCGCCGAGGTCCGTCACGCGGATCGGCTCTTCGGCGACCCCGACTACATCGTCCGCGTGGCGACCGCCGACCTCGCCGCCTACCAGCGCGTCCGGGACGAGAAACTTGCCACGCTGCCCGGCGTGCAGCGGCTCACCTCGACGATCGTGATGAAGAACGTCGTCGACGAGCGCCCCTATCCGCAGCTACCGCGGCAGCGGGGGTAGCGCCGGGCGGTCGAGCCAGGCGGCGAACAGGCCGTTCAGCGGCTCCTTGGCGAAGCGCTGGGCGTGCGCCCGGAACTGCTCGGTCGTGACGGTCGCGTGCCGGTGCTCGGCGACCCAGGAGCGCAGCAGCGCGAAGAAGGACTCGTCGCCGACCCGCTTCCGCAGGGCGTGCAGCGTGAGCGCGCCGCGCTTGTAGACCAGCGGGTCGAACATCCGGTCCGCGCCGGGATTCGCCACGACGACGTCCGCCGGGCGGGCCGCGACGCGGGCGTACCACCGGGCCGCCATGGTGTCCGTCGGCAGGTCGCCGCAGACGCCCGACCACAGCCACTCGGCGTAGGTGGCGAAGCCCTCGTTGAGCCAGATGTGCCGCCAGTCCGCGACCGTGAGGCTGTTGCCGAACCACTGATGCGCCAGCTCGTGCACGACCAGCCGCTCGTGGGTGCGCCGCCCGTCGACGTGGTTGCGCCCGAACACCGCCATGCCCTGCGCCTCGATCGGGTCGTCGAGGATGTCGTCGGCGACCACGACGACGTAGTCGTTGAACGGGTACGGCCCGAAGAGCCGCTGCAGCACCTCCATGATCTCGCCGTGCCGGCCGAAATCGTGCGCGAACGCGGCCCGCAGGGCGCGCGGGATCGCGGCGCGCTGCACGACCCCGCCCGCGGTGAGGTCGACCAGTTCGTACCGGCCGATCTGCACGCTCATCAGGTAGGGGGCGGTGGGCTCGCGGCGCTCGTACACCCAGGTGGTGCTGCCCGCGCCGCGGCGCCGGGACACGAGGTCGCCGGTCACCAGGACGGCGTACGGCGAGGAGGTCGTGACCGCCACCCGGAAGGCGGCCTTCTCGCCCGGCCGGTCGTTGCACGGGAACCACGACGGTGCGCCGTTCGGCTGGCTGGCGACGATCACCCCGTCGGTGAGCTCGTCCCACCCGACGTCGCCCCACCGGCCGGAGATGGGCACCGGCTTGCCCCCGTACCGGATGTCGACCCGGAAGGTCTCGCCGGCGAAGATGGGGCGCTCGGGCCGGATCTGCAGCTTGTCCGGCCGGTGCGCGTACTTCGCCGGGCGGCCGTCCACCCGGACGTCCTGGACCCGGAAGCGGCCGAGGTCGAGCGTGAAGCGCGACAGCGCCTGCCCGGCCACCGCGGTGACGGTGGCCCGGCCGGCGAGCCGGTTGGACACGACCCGGTAGTCGAGGTCGAGGTCGTAGTGCAGGACCTGGTACCCGCCGTTGCCGTGCTGGGGAAGGTATGAATCGGTCGAATGGTCGGCACCGGGCAGTGCGGCGCGAGCGCCCGGCACCCTACGGATCATGCCCGGCGGGCGGCCGGCGCCGACCAGGTCGCGATCGGGTTGCCGAGCCAGCGGCTGTCCTCGGGCACGGCGTCGCCGCGGGTCACCAGCGAGCCGGGGCCGACGGTGGTCCGCGCCCCGATGCTCGCGCCGGGCAGCACGATGCCGTGCGGGCCGAGCGCGGCCCCCGCGCCCAGCGTCACCTCGTCCATGCTCATCACCCGATCATGGAACAGGTGGGTCTGCACCACACAACCGCGATTCACCGTGGCGCCGTCGCCGAGCCGCACCAGGTCGTACTCGGGCAGCCAGTAGGTCTCCAGCCACACGCCGCGGCCGATCTTCGCGCCGAGCGTGCGCAGCCACGCGGTCAGCAGCGGGGTTCCGCTGGCGAAGCGGACCAGCCACGGCGCGGCGAGCACCTCGACGAACGTGTCGGCGAGCTCGTTGCGCCAGACGAAGGAGGTCCACAGCGCGCGATCGGCGACCCTGAACCGCCCGACCAGCAGCCACTTCGCGGCCGTCGCGGTCGCGGCGGCGACGATCGCCGCGGCGACCAGCACCGGGCCGGCGGCCAGCGCGGCCGCCCACGCCCCGGCGATCTGCCACGCGGACGCCAGCGCGGCGAGAACGCTGACGGCGAGGGCTGCGGCGATCATCACCGGCACGATACGGCACAGCTCGATCGCCGCGCGGGCCAGTTTCAGCCGGACCGGCGGGTCGAAGGTGCGGCTGGTGTCGGCCGGCTCCACGGTGCGGCGCAGCGGCATCGGCGGGGCGCCGAGCCACGACGAGCCCTTCTTCGCCTTGCGCGGCGCCGACGACAGCACGCCGACGAGGCCGCGCTTGGGCACCGACCGGCCGGGCGCCGCCATCCCGGAGTTGCCGAGGAACGCCTGCTTGCCGATCCGGGCCGGCGCGACCCGCAGCCAGCCGTGGCTCAGCTCGTACGTGGCGACCATGGTGTCGTCGGCCAGGAACGCGCCGGCGCCGACCGTGGTCATCGCCGGGAGCGCGAGCACCGTCGAGGCCTCGACGCCGCGACCCACCTTCGCGCCGAGCAGCCGCAGCCACACCGGCGTGAACAGGCTGGCGTAGAGCGGGAACAGCCCGACCCGGGCCATGCCCATCAGCCGCTCGGTCACCCACACCTGCCACGCCACCCGGCCGCGCACCGGGTGGTATCCGGCGCGCAGGCCGATGCTGAGCGCCCGGACGGCGACGAGCACCAGCAGCGCATAGCCGACGAGGTAGGCGACGGTCGCCACCGCGACGGCGGCCGCCACCGCGGCGAGGTTCGGCCGGTACGCGAGCGTCCAGCCGAGCAGGGCGAGCGCCGGCAGGGCGGCCACCACCGGCACCAGCCCCAGCAGTTGCGCGGTCAGCCCGTACGCGGCGGTCCAGAAGCGGGATCGCAGCCGGGGCCGCCGGGGGCGGGGTGCGGGGGCGCCGCCCCCGGGCCGGCGGGGGCGGGCCCCCCGTGGCGCCCCCCC
>NZ_JBEZXZ010000256.1:0-10750 GCF_040638275.1 Actinoplanes sp. NPDC026623
GACGCCCGAACCGAGCGGCCCGAGCAGTGAGATCAGCAGGACGGCGCCGGCGACGCCGGACCAGACGGCCGTGGCCCGCCGGAGGCGGCGCTCGGCCAGGGCCAGCAGCGCCCAGGCCGCGAGCCCGGCGACCACCGTGGTGATGACGACGGCGCCCGGCGTCACGGTGGTCGCGCCCGATCCGGAGTCGACGACGAGGTCGACGCCGGCGACCTGGTGGGCGACGGTCCACACGGTGAAGGTCGCACCCGTGGCCGCCACGACGGCGAGGGCGCGGGTCCGGCGCCGTCGCCGTACGCAATCGGCGGCGGTGACGGCGGGGGTGATGTCGGCGGTGCTGGTCATCGGGTCCTCCTCGGGTGGTGGCGTTCGTTTCGCACACCACCATCCGGCGTGCGGGCCTCCTCCCGGATCGCCCGGGGGATCGGATCCGATCTCCGTCCGCGGACCGATGCGGACGGGCGCCCGGGTCGATCCCGCGGCCGATGATCCGCGGGCGGCCGACGGCATACCGTGTGTCGTATGAAGACCTTCCGGATGCGACCGGCCGTTTCCGACGCGGGCTGGGCCGGCGTGCTGGCGGTCGCGCTGACCACGCTGATCCTCGGTGTGCCGGAGGGCCCCGACACCGCCGTCGAGATCGCCGCCGCCCTGGCCTGTGCGGCCGCCCAGGCCGCCTCGATCCTGCTGATGCGCCGGTGGCCGGAGCCGGCGATGGGGCTCGCGATCGTCGCCGGCATCGGCATCGAGGCGCTCGCGCCGCAGGTCGGCTGGCTGGGGCTGGCCGCCGCGCCGCTGATCTCCTTCGCCCGGATCCGGCCGCCGCGGGTCTCGCTCTGTGCGCTGGGCGTGATGCTCGCCCTGACACCCTGGACGTTCGTCAGCGGCGGCTGGACCGACCTGATCCTCGCCGTGTTCGCCTCCCTGCTGGGCTGGGCGTGGGGCGAGCTCGCCCGGGTCCGGTGCATCCGCCGGGAGCAGGAGCGCCGCCGGATCGTCTCGGACGAGCGCGCCCGGCTGGCCCGCGAGCTGCACGACGTGGTCGCGCACAACGTGTCGCTGATGGTGGTGCAGGCCGGCGCCGCCGCCGACGTCTTCGACAGCCGCCCGGATCGGGCCCGGGCCGCGCTCGACACGATCCAGGAGGCCGGCCGCTCCGCCCTGGGCGAGCTGCGGACCATGCTGCAGACGTTGCGGCCGGACGGCGTGGAGCCGCGCGCGCCGCAGCCCGGCCTCGACCAGTTGGACGCGCTCGCGGCGTCCCTCGGCGCGGCCGGGCTCGCGGTGGCCGTCAACAGCGCCGGTGACGCCCGGGCGGTGCCCGCCGACGTCAGCCTGTCCGCGTACCGGATCGTCCAGGAGTCGCTGACCAACACGTTGCGGCACGCGCGGGCGACCCGGGCCGAGGTCGACCTGCGGTGGACCGACGCCGCGCTGCACCTCCAGATCACCGACGACGGCGCGGCGGCCGCCGTCCGCGCGCCGCACGCGCACGGCGCCGGGGCGGGCCTCGTCGGCATGCGCGAACGGGCCCGGCTGGTCGGCGGTAGCCTCGACGCGGGTCCGCTGCCCGCCGGCGGGTTCCGCGTCTCGGCCCGCCTGCCGTTGGGAGCGTCCGCGTGACCGTCACCATCCTGCTCGCCGACGATCAGGAGCTGGTCCGGGCCGGGTTCGCGATGATCCTCGACGCCCGCGACGACCTCGAGGTGGTCGGCGAGGCCGGCGACGGGCTGGAGGCGGCGGCGCTGGCCGCGGAGCTCCGGCCCGACGTGGTGCTGATGGACGTCCGGATGCCCCGGCTGGACGGCATCGAGGCCACCCGCCGGATCGTCGCATCCGGCAACACCGCCCGGGTCGTCATGCTGACCACGTTCGACCTCGACGAGCCGGTCTTCGCGGCGCTCCGGGCCGGGGCGAGCGGGTTCCTGCTCAAGGACATCCGCCCGGCCGACCTGGCCGACGCCGTCCGGGTGGTGGCCCGCGGCGAGGCGCTGCTCGCCCCGACGGTCACCCGGCGCCTGCTCGACCGGTTCGCGACGGGCCTGCCCCCCGGTGCCGGCCCGGACCGGCGGCTCGACCCGCTCACCGCCCGGGAGGCGGAGGTGCTGACCCTGGTCGCCCGGGCGCTGACCAACGCCGAGATCGCCGAGCGGCTCTTCCTCACCCAGGCAACGGTCAAGACCCACGTCTCGGCGATCCTGACCAAGCTCGGGCTGCGCGACCGGGTTCAGGCGGCGGTCCTCGCCTACGAGACCGGGCTGGTCCGCCCCGGCGCGGTCTCCGACCCGGGGTAACGCTCCCGGCGAAAAGATCCTTCGTTTGGCGATCCGCCCGCTATCCGGCCGATCGTGGATAGTCTCGGAAGATCCCCCTATGGCATCACCCGGGAGGTCATCTGTGCTGTCGGAGAGAGCCCGGCCGATCGTCGCGGCCACGCTGCCGGTCGTCGGCGATCACATCGAGGAGATCGCGCGACGGTTCTATACGCACATGTTCGCCGAGCATCCGGAGCTGCAGGACGGGGTGTTCAACCGGGGGAACCAGGCCGAGGGCACCCAGTCCCGGGCCCTGGCCGGCTCGGTGGCGGTGTTCGCCACCGCGCTGCTGAAGGACCCGCAGAAGCTGCCGGAGCGGCTGCTGACCCGGATCGCGCACAAGCACGCCTCGCTGGGCATCCGCCCGGACCAGTACCGGATCGTGCGCGACAACCTGATGTGGGCCATCGGCGACATGCTCGGCGACGCGGTCACCGCCGAGGTCGCGGCCGCGTGGGACGAGGTCTACTGGCTGATGGCGTACGCGTTGATCAATCAGGAACGCGGCCTGTACAGCGCGCGCGGGGTGACCGCCGAACGGGTCTGGCGGCAGTGGCGCGTCGCCGAGAAGGTGCAGGAGGCCGACGACGTCGTCCAGTTCGTCATGCGGCGCGTCGACGACCGGCCGGTGAAGACCTCGCTGCCCGGCCAGTACGTCTCGGTGCAGGTGCCGATGCCGGACGGGGTGCGCCAGCCGCGCCAGTACAGCCTCACCCGGGCCGACGACGGCGAGCACCGCTACTTCGCCGTCAAGCGCGTGCACGGCGGCGGAAGGCCCGACGGGGAGGTGTCGACGCTGCTGCACGACCGGATCCAGGTCGGCGACGAACTCGCCATGAGCGTGCCGTACGGCGACGTCGTGCTCGACGACGGCGGCCGGCCGGTGGTGTTCGTCAGCGCCGGGATCGGGGTCGCCCCGATGGCCGGGATGATCTCGCACCTGGTCGCGGCGGGCTCGCACCTGCGGGTCATGTCGCTGCACGCCGACGTGAACGAGCGGGCGTTCCCGCTGCGCCGCCAGCTGGTCGACGACCTGGCCCGGCTGCCCGGATCGTCGCTGCACGCCTGGTACGAGGACGGCTCCGGCAGCGAACTGCCCGTCGACGGCGTGAACCCCGGCATGATGGACCTGTCCACTCTGGAGCTTCCGGAGGACGCGCTCTACTACCTGTGCGGCCCGATCGCGTTCATGCGGGCGATCCGCAACACGCTGATCGAGCGGGACGTCCCCGTGCGCGACATCCAGTACGAGGTCTTCGGCCCGGACCTGTGGCAGGCCGACATCGACTGACCCCGCCTCAGCCCGGCTGCCGGGATCGCCTCCCCACCGTCCGCTGCACGAGCAGGGTGAGCACGCCGGCGACGACGATCGCCGCCACGTTGATGACCAGTTGCAGGGCGGAGCCGATAGCCTCCTCGCGCGCGCCGTAGGCCAGCGCGACCGTGGCGTTGGCCGCTGCGGGGATGGTGGTCACCGAGATCAGCACGCCGACCAGCGTGCCCGTCTTGGCCGAGGTCAGCGACAGCATGCCGGCCACCCCGCCGAGGAGGCCGATCACCCAGGACAGCGCGTCCGGCCGCCAGATGAACGCGGTCAGCGGCCGCTCGTGGAGCAGCATCGACCGGTCCACCACGTCGAGGGCGGTCAGCAGCCAGACCGCCAGCACCGTGACGACCATGGCGAAGGGGAAGCCGACCCCCAGCGCCAGCGCCGAGCGGCGCACCAGCCGCCACCGGCGCAGCACGACGCCGACGCACAGGGCGGCGAGCGGCCCGAACTCCGGCCCGACGACCATCGATCCGACGATCAGGATCGGCTGGTCGAGCAGCACCCCCACCGCGGCGATGATCATGGCGATGGTCATGAACGCCAGGAACGAGGCCGACAGCTCGGCCTCCGCGCCGGTCTGCTGCTCGAGCTCCTGCCAGACGACCGCGTCGGCGCCCAGCCCGGGTACCCGCCGGGCGGCGCGGTCGGCCGACGCCGACAGCGCCGCGTCGACCCGCTCGACGACGATCGCGCCGTCCCGGTCCAGCCCGAGGGCGCGCAGCCGCTCCAGCACGGTGCTGGCGCCCTCCCGGACGACGTCGAACTCGAGCACGTCACCGCTCGGCGAGCGGGCGGCGCCGGGCAGCACGACCAGGTGCGTGACCGCCTCGTCGCCGGTCAGCTCCTGAAGGATCCGCTCGGTGCGCTGCTCCGGCGCGATGACCCGTACATGCAGCATCCATGCCCCTCACGTCACAGTGAGCGTGAGTCTAGGGCCGGTCAGGGATTGAACCGGTAGCCCATGCCCGGCTCGGTGAGCAGGTGTTTCGGGTGGGCCGGATCGTCCTCGAGCTTGCGCCGCAGCCGGGCCAGGTACTGCCGCAGGTAGTTCGTCTCGGTCTGGTACTGCGGCCCCCACACGTCGCGCAGCAGGACGCGCTGGCTGACCAGCATGCCGGGGTTGCGCAGCAGGTGGTCGAGGATCTGCCACTCGGTCGGGGTGAACTTCACGTCGTCCGAGACGGTACGCGCGGCCAGGTCGACGGCGTGCCGGCCGACGGTGACGACCGCGGGGCGCTCGGCGTCGGGCGCGGCGCGGCGCAGCGCGGCACGGATGCGGGCCAGCAGCTCGTCCATGCCGAACGGCTTGGTGACGTAGTCGTCGGCGCCCGCGTCGAGCGCGCCGACCTTGTCGTGGCTGTCGGCGCGGCCGGAGAGCACGACGATCGGGACGGCGGTCCAGTCGCGCAGCCCGCCGATGACCTCGACGCCGTCGAGGTCGGGCAGGCCCAGGTCGAGCACCACCAGGTCGGGTGGCCTGTCGGCGGCGGCGCGCAGCGCGGAGTTGCCGTCGCCGGCGGTGTCGACGTCGTAGCCGCGGGCGCGCAGGTTGACTCGCAGGGCGCGCAGGAGCTGCGCGTCGTCGTCGACGACGAGGATGCGGCTCATTCGGGTACCTCCGTGTGGTGCGCGCCGGCGGGCAGCGCGACGATCATGGTGAGGCCCCCGCCGGGCGTCTCCTCCGGGGTCAGCGTGCCGCCCATGGCCTCGGTGAGCCCGCGGGAGAGGGCGAGCCCGAGCCCGACGCCGGTGTGGTTGTCGCGGTCGCCGAGGCGCTGGAACGGCAGGAACACGTCCTCCCACCGGTCCGCGGGGATGCCCGGGCCGTGATCGATGACCCGGATCTCGACCCGGCCGGCCAGGGTGCTGGCGGTGACGACGGGTGGCCGCCCGGGTGGGCTGTGCCGGACGGCGTTGGCGACGAGGTTGACCAGGATGCGTTCCAGCAGGCCGGGGTCGGCGTGCACCGCGGGCAGGTCGGGCGGCAGGTGCAGGGGGACGGTGACGCCGAGGTCGTCGAGGGCGCGCGGCACGACCTCCTCGGCGCCGACGTCGACGGCGTGAACGCCGAGCGCGCCCGCCTGCAGGCGGCTCATGTCGAGCAGGTTCGCGACGAGCCGGTCGAGCTTGTCGAGGGACTCGTCGGCGGTGGCGAGCAATTCGGCCCGGTCCTCGTCGTCCAGGTGGACGTCCTCGGCGGCGAGCCCGGCCACGGCCGCCTTCGCCCCCGCGAGCGGGGTACGCAGGTCGTGGCTGACCGCCGCGAGCAGCGCCGTGCGCATCTTGTCGGCCTCCGCGAGGGGCTTGGCGGCGGCGGCCTCGGCGGCGAGGCGTTCCTGCCGCACGGCGAGCGCGGCCTGGGCGGCGAACGCCTCCACGATGCGCCGGTCGCTGGCCGCCAGCGCCGGCCCCCGCATGACGAGGGTGAGCCGGTCGTCCGCGTTCACCTCGGCGTCGGCGTCGGAGGGTGTCGGGCAGATCGCTCCGCCGACCGAGGCGACGACCGTCCACCGGAGACCGTCGCGCTCGAGCAGGGTGACGGTGTCCAGGCGGAACGTCTCCCGGAGCCGTTCGAGCAGCGCGGTCAGCGGCCGGGCGCCGCGCAGCACGCTGCCGGCGACGGTGGCCAGGGTCTGCGCGTCGGCGCCGGCCCGGGCGGCCTGCCGGGTGGTACGCGCGGCGGTGTCGACGACCCAGCTGACCGCGATCGCGACGATGACGAAGACGATCAGGGAGAGCAGGTTGTCCGCCGACGAGATGGTGAACCGGCCGACGGGCGGCGTGAAGAACCAGTTCAGCATCAGCGACCCGATGCCCGCGGCGAGCAGCGCGGGCCACAGCCCGCCGATCAGGGCGACGCCGACGACGGCCGCGAGATACAGCAGGATGTCGTTGGTCAGCGAAGGCTGCGGCACGACGTGCAGCAGCCAGGTCAGCAGCGGGAACCCGACCAGCGCGGTCAGGAACCCGGCGATCCGCCGCCGGCGGGACAGCGCTGCGGGCTCGCGGCGGGCGCCGCGGCCACGCCGGACGCGTTCGTGTGTCACCAGGTGCACGTCGATGCCGCCCGAGCGGGCGGCGGTGGTGACGCCGACCCCGGCGGAGAAGAGCTGGGCGAACCGGCCCCGGCTGGACGCGCCGAGCACGATCTGGGTGGCGTTCGCGCCGCGGGCGAACTCCAGCAGCGCCCCGGGGACGTCCCCGCCCATCACCTGGTGGAAGGTGCCGCCGAGACGTTCGACCAGGACGCGCTGGCGGGCCAGCGCCGCCGGGTCCGCGCCGGTGGGACCGTCGCCCCGGGTGACGTGCACGGCGAGCAGGTCGGCGCCCCTGGTGCGGACGGCGATGCGGACCGCGCGCCGGATCAGGGTGTCGCCCTCCGGGCCGCCGGTCAGCGCGACGACGACGCGTTCCCGGGTCTCCCAGGTGGCGTCGATCCGGTGGTCGGCGCGGTAGGCGTCGAGCTGATCGCCGACCTTGTCGGCGAGCCAGAGCAGGGCCAGTTCGCGCAGCGCGGTGAGGTTGCCGGTGCGGAAGTAGTTGCCGAGCGCGGCGTCGATCTTCTCGGGCCGGTAGATGTTGCCGTGCGCCATCCGCCGGCGCAGCGCCTCCGGCGTCATGTCGACCAGCTCGACCTGCTCGGCGGCGCGGACCACGGCGTCGGGCACGGTCTCGCGCTGCTCGACGCCGGTGATCCGCGCGACGACGTCGTTCATGGACTCGATGTGCTGCACGTTCACGGTCGTGAGGACGGTGATGCCGGCGTTCAGCAACTCCTGCACGTCCTGCCAGCGCTTGGCGTTGCGGCCGCCCGGCACGTTGGTGTGCGCGAGTTCGTCCACCACGGCCACCTCGGGGCGGCGGGCGAGGAGCGCGTCGAGGTCGAGCTCGGTGAAGGTGGCCCCGCGGTAGGTCACCTCCCGGCGGGCGACGACCTCCAGAGCGCCGATCATCGCGGCGGTGTGCTCGCGGCCGTGCGTCTCGACGAGCCCGACGACGAGGTCGGTGCCGCGCTCGGCGCGCCGGTGCGCCTCCTCCAGCATCGTGTAGGTCTTGCCGACGCCGGGGGCGGCACCCAGGTAGATGCGTAGTTGTCCGTGTGCCACCCGCGTCTCCCTACCGTCGCGCGATCATCGGTGTGCCCCGTATCAGTGTGCGCACGTCCCCGGGGTCCGGGCCGCCGATCTGGCCGGCCGCCTCGCCGCGAAGGGTGTCGGCGGCGTGCGGGTCCGCTCGGCCGCGAGCGAGGTCAGCGCGCAGGTGGCGGCCTGCAGCAACGGCACGGCACGCACCTGGCCCAGCTCGGCGACCTGCATCGTCCGCTGGACCTACAGCGGGGCGGTCCGGCCGGTCATCGATTTCGTGGACAGTTCCGGCGCCGAGTGGCCGGTGGGCCGCGCGGTGACCGACTGGAACAAGGTGTCCGGAATCGACTCGATCTACCGGGCCGCGAGCACCGGCTGCGACGGCTCGCCCGCGCACTGCGTGCGGGTCTCCGACTACTCCGCCGCCGACGGGGCGGCTGCGATCACCAATCGGACCCTCCACTCCGCGCAGACCTACTACAGCAGCGCATCGGTGAAGCTCAACGACTACTACGCGGGTGACGAGACCGACCGGTGGTCCAGCGCCTGTCACGAACTCGGCCACGTGCTCGGGCTGGATCACAACACCTCGAAGTCGAGCTGCCTGTATTACGCCCAGGCATCCGGCGTGAGCAAATACCACAGCGGCGACGACGAGGTGCTGCTGGAGCGCTACTACTGATCGATTCCGCGGAAGCCGTTGCCTTTTCGGGGCGACGGCTTCCCCGTCTGTTCCGGCCGCTGTCAGGCGCCGACGTGGATGCCGGGGCGGCGGTCGGGGTCGGGCTCGTATTTGCGGACGATCTCGCGGACCACGGGCGCGGTGTCGCCGCGGCCGAGCAGGAAGTACCGGACCATGTGCACCAGGGGGCTGCCCTCCGCCCAGGCGAAGTAGCAGTGCGGGCGCACGCCTGTCGTGTCGCGCAGGGCCAGCAGGATGGCGGCGATGGCGTTGGGCCCGGCGGGCGCCTCGGCGCGCAGCACGCGGTGCGGGCCGACCTGCACCCCGCGGACGGTGAGGGTGTCGCTGAACTCCGACGGGTCGATGACGTCGATCTCCAGGAACAGCACGTCGGCGGTGCCGGGGACGGGATTGTCGCCGCGTTGCTCGCGTTCCTTGAGCCGGTACTCGGCGGCGTCACCGGCCTGGCGGCGGTTCGCGATGAGGTTGATCTGGCCGTCGCGGTTGAGGGTGTCGGTGACGAACCGGCGCGCGGCGTCGTCGAACTCGATGCGATCGGCGCGCAGCTCGGTCGTGCGGGCGACCCGGGAGATCAGCGAGACGACGACGATGCCGGCGACGAACATGGCGGAGATGGCGATGCCGTCGGGCTTGTCGACGACGTTCGCGCCCAGCGCGTACGCGAGGACGGCGGTGAGCAGCGCGAGCCCGGCCGTGGCCAGGCGCTGGCGGTGCCGGAAGGCGGAGACGGTGACGGCGAAGGCGCCGGAGACCATCATGGCCAGGATGCCGGTAGCGTAGGCGCCGGCCTGCGCGTCGACGTCGGCGTTGAACGCGATGGTGAGCACGACGCTGATCGCGGTGTAGACCAGCACGACGGGGCGCACGGCGCGGCCCCACTCGGGGGCCATGCCGTAGCCGGGCAGGTAGCGGGGCACGATGTTGACCAGCCCGGCCATGGCCGAGGCGCCGGCGAACCACAGGATCAGCACGGTGCTGATGTCGTAGGCGGTGCCGAACGTCTCGCCGAGCTGCTCGTGTGCCAGCCAGGCGAGGGCCCGGCCGTTCGCGGCCCCGCCGTCGGCGAATTCCGCGGCCGGGATCAGGATGGTGGTGACGAGGCTGCTGCTGAGCAGGTAGACGCTCATGATGACCGCGGCCGTGGTGAGCAGCTTGCGGCTGTTGCGGATCCGCGATCGCAGCCGCTGCTCGGCGTCGGCGCCGTCGGCGGCGACCAGCGGCATCATGCTCACGCCGGTCTCGAAGCCGGAGAGGCCGAGCACCAGCAACGGGAACGCGAACAACGCCGGGCCGACCAGGTCGCCGAAGCCGGCCCCACCGGAGGTGAGCGCGTCGGTCCAGGCCGACCACGCCGTCGGCGAGGTGATCACGTCGGCCAGGCCGGCGCCGATGATGATGGCGTTGAGCCCGAGGAAGATCGCGACCAGCGGGATGGCGACGCTGACGGCCTCGCTGAAGCCGAGCAGGAACACCCCGCCCAGGACCAGCAACAGGATGACGGTCAGCGCCACGGCGTGCCCGTGCAGGAAGCCGGGCGCGTGCGGGTTCTCCATCACGTGCAGGCTGGCGTCCGAGGCCGACAGGGTGATCGTGATGATCCACGAGGTGCAGACGAAGCCGAGCAGCACGAGCACGAAGACCTTGCCGCGCCAGAACGGCAGCAGCTCCTCCAGCATCGCCACCGACCCGGCGCCGTGCGGGCTCTCCTTGGCCACCCGGCGGTACATCGGCAGCATGCCGAACAGCGTCAGCGCGACGATGAGCAGCGTGGCCAGCGGGGAGGCCGCGCCGGCCGCCGCGATGGCGATGGCCGGCACGTAGGCGAGGCTGGAGAAGTAGTCCACCCCGGTCAGGCACATCACCTTCCACCAGGCGTGCTGCTCGGCGTGCGCCTCGCCGGCCGCCGGG
Organism: Actinoplanes sp. NPDC026623; assembly: GCF_040638275.1. NCBI lineage: Bacteria > Bacillati > Actinomycetota > Actinomycetes > Micromonosporales > Micromonosporaceae > Actinoplanes > Actinoplanes sp. NPDC026623. Next base: position 10,342 of record NZ_JBEZXZ010000256.1, read on the forward strand.
CCGACCGGCTGCACCTGGTGTTTGAGCAGCCAGCGGCCGAGGCCGCCGGCTGCCTTGGCCGGTGGCGTGGAGACGTCCACCACCGCCGGTACGGCCGGCTCCTTGGCGGCCCGGGCCCCGGCACCGTTCGCGCGCACTCGCTTAGTCACGAGGCAACACGCTACGACACCCGGGCGCGGGCCGCGTTCGGGGCCGGATCATCGACGGCCGGCGCGGCTTCTCAGCCGGTGACCCGGTCGGCGAGGGTCCAGTCGCGGACCTCCGGCATGTCCTCGAGGTGTTCGACGATGTACGCCTGGTGCCGGGCGAGTTGTGCGGCGCACCAGGCTTTGAGTTCGGTGGCGCCGCGGGGTAGTCGTTTGGCGTTGTTGATGGCGTCCATGACCAGGTGGTAGCGGGAGACCTGGTT
>NZ_JBEZXZ010000257.1:0-10496 GCF_040638275.1 Actinoplanes sp. NPDC026623
CGGCGGGGTCTTTACGTTGGTATGTCCCTCTCGCTGAGCATGTTCGCGGACAGCCCGTCACCAGTTACGTACCGAACTTCTGCCTACGCGCTTAGATCTAGAAACGTTTTAGTGACAAGCCGCGCGGCCCCAGCACTACATACGCGAAGCGCGTCTGATGATCAGTGCGGTCCCGTCCGCTGCGAGAGAGACGACTTGGTTGCTGTCGGCGGCCGGCCGTGACCGCCTGCGCCATAGGCGGTTGGACGCGCGGATGTACGGTCCGACTTTGCCTTCGGCAAGGTACTTGTACACGTGTGATTCGACGCCTCGGAAGACTTCCAGTTCTGCGCCGTCGGGCAGGAGTAGCCGGCTGCTGGTTCCCTCGAACGCGAGTTCGTTGTTCAAGCGCAGCGTTGTGGTCGTGTTGCCACGCCAGTGCGGTTCGACGTCAAGGAGCATCTGGCGGTTGAGGTCCTCCTCGGACCGTTGCCGAGGTGTTCCCAGGTGCGCCGCGTCGGCGGTGTTGCCAGCAAAGGCAAGCGCGGTCGCTGCCGCTGTCCGGGCAAGGATGCGGAAGAACCATCCCCTGCTGTCCTCGGGTATCTGATAGAGGGGCGGTGCGCCCGGGATCCAGTCCTCAGCAGAGCTTGGTTCCGGCTCCGCGGGCTCTGGACTTGCTGGTTGGTCGCCTTGGGTCTCGCTCTGGCCGGGTTGCTCTATCGTAGGGATGGACGGTCGCCAGAACTTGTCGCCGGGGTCTTCGGCGAGCAGCCGGTCCATCTCCTTCCGGTCGCCTTGCCACATGTCATCGGTTCCGGGAGGGTCGAGTGCGTAGCTGACTATCTCGGAGCCGGATAGGTACGATCCGACCATGTAGCCGGTGGGGATCTTGCCGCCGATCTCGACGGTGCGAACCTGGAGCGAGGCCCGGGCCAATTGTTCAAGTACGAAGGCCTTGGTTTCGTGGGTGCCTTTACACTCGAGGATTACTGTTTTGAACGCGCCGCTTCTCCCGTGGATTCGGCGTCCTACGAGGAAGTAGTCGGGGCGCTTCTTGGTTCCCGCGGCTTGCCCGACGGACCCGACCCCTTCGATGAATCCGACATTGAGCGCAACGTCGGCATCAATCGCGGAGAACTCCCAGCCTCGATAACGCCTGGCCAATGCTGCCTTCGCCACCGTAATTGCAAGGCCGATTCCCAGCTGCTCGGACTGCACCTGCTTGTGATGGTGAACTACGTCGAACCCGTACGGCGAGAGCGTCAGGAAACTTTCGCTTGACAGCGTTGCGCAATATCGGAGATGTGCCCAGTTCCGCGCTGCTTGCGCGAAGGGCGAATCCGTCAGGAAGACGGTGGCGCGGCCGAGTTCGTGAAGAATCCCTGCTGGACTGACTGTGATGACCTTCGGGAGACCGAGAATTGGCCCGGCGTCTTTGGCGTACCTGAAGCCCGGATCGTTCTCCGCGAGATCAAGAACTTTGTTTCGGACGTTCTTTGCAAGGTCCTCGTCGGACACCACTCTGAGCTTTGCTGACCTGTCCAGCGATCGCAGCACCCATCCGATATCCACCGTGCTCCCTGCGACTCCGAAGCTCGTCGTTACCTTCGGTGTCTACACCGCTCCTTAGTATAATTGCTTGTCGTCTATGCGACAGCAGGCGCGGCAAGCGGCCTCCGACAGAGAGAAAGGCAGGCCAGCGCCATGCCGCTCCCCCGGACATCATGATCAGCGTCAGGATCCGCCAGCCTGGCGACAGCCAAATTGTGCAGCGTGCACAAGATGACCTTGGAACCACCCCCGTTCTCCGACCACAACGACTTCATCAACGTCAACTCCGACCGTCAAATGAAGAAGATCACCGCCTGCCTCAACAACGGCAAGCGCTGCGCCTGACCCACCGGCCGGGGCGAGTACTCGCCCCGACCGCGCTGTGAGACGTGGTACCTGATCCGTCTGTACGCCTATCTCGGCGCGCGGCGCGCCGTGCCGCATCGACCGAAGGTTGTTCAAGATGTCCCTGAGGCCACGGCCCTCCCGCTGCACCAGCAGGGGACTGCTCGAGGAACGCGGCGGGCCCACGCCAGATGCCGGTGACCACCGGAATCTTCCGAAATCTTGTCGAGGTGTCAGATGATGTGTTCCTCGCGCCGGCGAACCGGATCCGAGGCCGACTCCTGCGGCTACTCGCCGAGGGACCTCGAACCGCCGGCGACCTGGCCGACCATTTCGACCTGAGCCGGCCCGCGATGGCCGAACACCTGCAGGTACTGGCTTTGACGGGCAGCCTTATCCCTGGAAGTAGCGCAGGTACAGGTAGGGGATGCAGATGGCGACGGTGATGGCGGTGACGATGAGCCCGTACTTGGTGAACTCCCAGAAGGTGATCTTCTTTCCGGCGCGTTCGGCGATGCCGAGGACGACGACGTTGGCGGAGGCGCCGATGGCGGTGGCGTTGCCGCCGAGGTCGGCGCCGAGTGCGAGCGCCCACCACAGGACGTTGCCTTGGGGGGTGCCGTCGGCGTGGACGAGGTCGGCGACGATCGGGCTCATCGTGGCGACGTAGGGGATGTTGTCGACGATCGCCGACAGCGTCGCGGAGGCGCCGAGGAGCAGGACGGTGGTGCCCCACAGGCGGCCCTCGGTCGCGCCGGTCGCGGCCTGCGACAGTTGGGCGATGACGCCGGTGTTGACCAAGGCGCCGACCATGATGAACAGTCCGGCGAAGAAGACCAGGGTGTGCCATTCGACGTCGGTGGTGACCTCGTCCGGGTCGAGCCGGGACACCGCGAGCAGCAGCAGCCCGCCGACGATCGCGACCACGGCCGGTTCCAGGTGCAGGACCGTGTGCAGGGTGAACGCGGCAAGGACCAGGGCCAGCACGATGAGGCTGACGGTGAGCAGGCGGGGGTCGGTGATGGCGTCGCGTTCGCGCATCGCCATGACCCGGGCGACCTTGGCCGTGTCGTGGCGGAACGCGTGACGGAACAGCCACCGGCACAGGCCGAGGAACACGACCAGCAGGATGAGCACGATCGGGGCGAGGACGTTGAGGAACTCGTTGAACGTCAGCCCGGATTTGGACGCGATGATGATGTTGGGCGGGTCACCGATCAGGGTGGCGGTGCCGCCGATGTTGGAGGCCATCACCTCGGCGATCAGGAACGGCGCCGCGGGGAGCCCGAGCCGGTCGCAGACCAGCAGGGTCACTGGGGCGACGAGCAGGACGGTGGTGACGTTGTCGAGACCACTGGATGCGACGGCGGTGATGACGACGAGGATCACCAGCACCGGGTACGGCCGGCCGCGGGCGCGTTTGACGGCCCAGATCGCCAGGTATTCGAACAGCCCGGTGCGGCGCAGGACCGCGACGATGATCATCATTCCGATGAGCAGGACGATGACGTTCCAGTCGACGCCGGACTCGGGTGAGAAGAAGGCGTGTTCGGCGTCGGTGGCGCCGATGAGCAGCATCAGCATCGCCCCGGCGAGGGCGGCGGCGACACGGTGCACCCACTCGGTGGCGATCAGGACGTACACGATGACGAAGATCGCCACCGTGACCCAGGCGAGGGTGGTCATTGGGCGAGGACCCGGTCGAGGAGCCGGTCCAGGGTCACCGCACCACGCAGGACACCGTGGTCGACGACCGCGACGAGAGGGCTGCGCGTGCGGGCCATCAAAGCGGCGACTTGCAGGACCGTCGCGTCCGGGCCGACCACGGGCAGCTCGTGCGGCTGCGGGGGCAGACAGTCGCGGACGGTGCGGCCGTGAAGTTCGGTGAGGAACACGTCGGCGGCGGCCTCGTCGATCACCCGCGCCAGGGCGGGATCGTCCTGGCAGTAGACCGGCACGGCCAGGCGCAGTACCTGGGTGCCGGGAAGCACCGCGAACGGCACCTCGTGGTCGTCGACCACGATCAGGCCGGGCAGGTCCGAGCCGGCGAGCAGCCGGGCGGCGTCGAGGGCCAGGTCGGTGAGTGCGACGGTGGGATAGTCCACCATCAGGTCGCAGGAGCGCATGAGATCGAGTCCGTTTCCGCGGTCGGCAAAGGCGTTGCCGACCAGACTTCCCGGCGCTCCAATGATCACCCTAGCCCATCGCCGGAGACCCGGCGCTGCCCGCGCGATGGGCTGTCACCGTTCCGTAAGGGTCTTGTCCGGTACGGGTGCGGTGTACTCAAGCAGTGATTACGCGTCTCCTCCGTCAGCCGTTGGCCTGGGTGGCGGCGGCGGTCCTGGTATTCGTCGCCGTGGCCGGCCTCTACTGGTTCCAGCCATGGAAACTTGTCACCGATCATGAGGCCAACGAGACACTCGCCGTCACGCCGGCACCGCAGAGTTCGGCGGTGCTACCCGAGGCGTCGATGTCCGTACCGCCTGCTGGGCCGACCGTGGTACGGCAGGGCAAGTTCATCAGCCACGAACACGACACCGACGGCGTCACCCGGGTAATCCTGAACCCGGACGGCTCGCACGTCCTGGAACTGGTCGGCCTCGACACCTCCAACGGTCCCGACCTGCGGGTCTGGCTGTCGGATCAGCCTGTGCGCACCGGCGTGGACGGGTGGCGCGTCTTCGATGACGGCACCTGGGTCGAGTTGGGCCGGCTCAAGGGCAACAAGGGCGACCAGACCTATCCCATCCCGGCCGGTACGGACCTCGACGACCTTGAGAGCGTCACCATCTGGTGCAAGCGGTTCTCGGTCTCCTTCGGCGCCGCCAGCCTCACCCCCACCACGTGACACTTTGGGTGGTTCGGGGTTGGGTGTCACGAAGAAACGCAGCCCGTAGGGGCCGGCGGCGGGTCCTGGCTCACGGGTCGACCTTCAGGGTCCTTCGCCAGGATGTACCCGCTCTTCCAGGCGCCGATCGCGCCGGTCAGAGCCACCAGGGCGATCGCCGCCCAGTTCAACGGCGGGTCGGGCCAGTTGTTCCACCCGACACCCGCCACGAGGAAGGGCAGGCTCATCGCGCCGCCGCACGCCGCCGCGCAGGCCGATCGGCCGAGGATCGGACGCCGGCGCAACCCGGACGCCGCCGGCATCAGCACCAGACCGGCCACGAGGCCCGTGATCACCCCGACCAGGGCACCGACGATCGCCGCCAGCACGAACCCGCTCATGTTCCCGGTCATCCGGATCTCGTCGCCGCGGTAGCCGCTGACCAGCAAACCACCGATGAAGAACAGGCACAGGACGGTGAATCCGGTGACGGCCCCCGTGACGGCTCCGACAGCGGCTCCCCGGCCGACCACACCGATGTCGATCTTTCGCACGCAGTCACCGTAACGACTCCCGGCAATGCGATTTCGCCTCGCGGGCGTACTTTCGCGTGATCCCGGGGCGCGTTCGCCGCCAGCACGGAAGCGGATGACCGCCGAGGCGGCAGCGGCGGGTACGCGACCGCGACGTACACCACCTCGGTCTCATACAGTCCGCAACTGCCGGCGAACGCGACGCTGAGCAGACCGGCACGCGGCATCGCCTGCCGTTTAGCTGACCACCCGGCGACCCCGACGCCTCAGGATCGAACTCCCATCAAGTCCACGATTGGAGGGCTGCCGTGCTGGTCGCGGCCGTGACGGCGGTGTCGCCTTTCACAGTCCGGCCCGCAGTCGATTGTCGTGGCGGGCCGTCGGGTTTGGCCTCTTGGGAGCGTCGAGCGGGGCGTGCTTTCGGTGTGGGCGGCGAGGAGGGCGAACACGCCCGGCTCGGATCCTGGCGGGGTCTCTGGTCGCCGGGCTGCCGGCCATGCTCGTGCCGCGTGGCCGCGACGCTACCGTCAGCGGCTCGATGCGGCCGGGGAACCACACCGACGCCGATGGCGCCGGCGACGTCTATGAGCGGGACCTGAAGCAACGCTGATCACTGCCCAGTGCTATCCGCCCTGGGCTGGCAGGCGTACGGTGAGCGCAGGTGTGCTGGGAAGTCTGGTCGGCGGTCATATCCGCACGACCGGAAGGACTTCCCCCGATGACTGACTTTGCGCTGCGCGCTGCCGGGCTCACCAAACGGTACGGGCGCCTCACCGCCCTCGACCAGCTCACGATCGACGTCTCCGCGGGTGAGGTGTTCGGGTTCCTCGGCCCGAACGGTGCCGGTAAGTCCACCGCCATCCGCCTACTGCTCGGGCTGGCCCGTCCGACGGCGGGCCGGGCCTGGGTGTTCGGGGTCGACGCGGCGGATGTCGCCCGGGCGCACCGGCTGCTGGCCTACGTACCAGCCGATGTCGCGTTGTGGCCACAGCTGACCGGCGCGGAGATCCTGCACCTACAGGCGTCTACCGGGCCGGGCGTCGACCTGGCCTACCGCGATGAGCTCGTCGACCGGTTCGCCCTTGACCTGTCGAAACCGGCCCGCACCTACTCGACCGGAAACCGGCAGAAGGTCGCGCTGATCGCCGCGTTCGCCACCCGGGCGCCGCTGCTGGTGCTCGACGAGCCGACCAGCGGCCTCGACCCGCTGATGGAACGCGAGTTCCGCACCGCCGTCACCACCGCCCGCGAACGCGGGCAGACCGTCTTCCTCAGCTCCCACCAGCTGGCCGAGGTCGAGGCGGTCTGCGACCGGGTCGCCATCCTGCGGGCCGGCCGACTGATCCAGGTGGCTCCCATCCACGAGCTACGCGGCCTGCACCGCTGCGAAGTCACCCTGACTTTCACCGGCGCTCCCCCGCAGCTGTCCACGATCGCCGGTGTCGACGCGGTCCAGGCGACCGGTCAGGGCCGGCTGCGATTCACGCTGACCGGACCGCCCGCGCCCGCGCTCAAGGCCTTAGCCGACGCCGACCTCACCGCCCTGGCCGTGCGCGAACCGAGCCTGGAGGAGATCTTCCTCGACTACTACGGCACCGAGACCGCGCGATGACCGCCGCGACAGCAGCGGCCGCCGCCATGACCGACACCGTGCAGGGCGCCGCACCCGGCCGGGCAGTGACCCGGCTGGCGCTGCGGCAGATCCGCCGCGGCGCCCTGATCATCGTCGCCCTCGTCGCAGGCATGTCGGCGCTGGTCGCCACCACCTACGACAGTGTCATGGCCGACCCGGCCGCCGCCGGCAGCTTGCAGGCGCTGGCCGGCAACCCGGCCATCCGGACCTTGTTCGGCGCACCGGTCGGGCTCGACAACGCGGGCGGCTTCACGGTGTGGCGGGTCGGCACGTTCGTGGCCGTCCTGCTCGCCGTATGGGCGATCCTCGCGACGACCCGGATCACCCGCGGTGAGGAGGACGCCGGCCGCTGGGATGTGCTGCTGGCCGGCCGGGTCACCCTGCGGACGGCCGTGATGCGGCATGTCGGCGCCGTCATGGCTGTCACCCTCGCCGCCGGTGGCGCGGTCAGTGTCGTGCTGTTGCTCGCCGGCACCCGGCCGGTGGGGGCGCTGATCCACGGGGCCGGTATCGGCCTGCTCGGGTTGTCGTTCGCCGCGGTCGCGGGGCTCACCGCCCAGGTGTTCCCCGCCCGGGCGCCGGCGACCGGAACCGCCGTGGCGGTGCTCGGCATCGGTCTGCTGATGCGCATGGTCGGCGACGGCATCACCGAGCTGAACTGGCTGCGATGGCTGTCCCCGTTCGGGCTGCTCGCCCTCAGCAGCCCCTACCACCAGAACCGAATCCCGCCCCTGCTGATTTTGCTCGCCGCGACGGTGCTGGTCGGCGCCGCCACGCTGCTCGCGGCCGGCCGCCGCGATGTCCGCGCCGGACTGGTCGCGGCGAGCCCCGGCCGGCAGCCACGGCGGCGACTGCTCGCCGGCGTGGAGACGTTCGCCGTCCGGCGCCTGCTGCGGCCGCTGACCGGCTGGGCTATCGGGATCGGCGCCTACTACCTGCTCATCGGCATGACCGCGGTGTCGATCACCGACTTCCTGGCCGACAACCCCGCCCTGGCCGACCAAGCGGCCCAGGCGGGCTTCGCCGACATCGGCGCGATCGAGGGATTCACCGCCACTTTGTTCGCCATTCTGGCGCTACCCGTCGGCGGCTTCACCGCGGTCCGCATGGCCGCGTTCATCGCCGCCGAAACCGACCGCCGGCTCACCATGCTGACCGCTCAGCCGATCAGCCGGCTGCGCCTGCTCGGCGCCGAACTGTCCGCCACGGCGGCAGGCGCCGTCGCACTCGTCACCACCGCAGGCCTGCTCACCTGGTCCGGAGTCGCCGCGGTCGGCGGCAACCTCGGCCTGCTCGCCGCACTGCAGGGAGCATGGAACACGCTACCCATCGTCCTGCTCAGCCTCGCCGCCGCCGCCTTCGCCGCCGGCTGGGCACCACAGGCCGTCGGGGTCATGGGTGCCCTGCCAGCCACCGGCGGATTCCTGTTGCTCGTGATCGCCGAAAGCGTCGGCGCACCCGACTGGGTACGCAACCTCTCGCCCTTCGCCCACCTCGCACCCGTCCCGTCCGCCGAGGTCGACTGGCCCGCCACCATGATCATGACCGGACTCGCCGTAGCTATCACCGTCGCGGCCGTCGTCGGCTACCAGCGACGGGACCTACGGTCATGACGTACGCAGCCTCAGCCGGGCTTGGTATCGACACGGCCTATCGGGTGTACTGCCGTATCCGCCGGGCGAAGCCTTCGTGGGTGCCGGCCCAGCCGCGGTAGCCCCGTGGCTCGCCGCTCGCAGGGACCTCGGCAGCGCCCTGGTACGCGGCGGCGCCGGCTCCGCCAATGCCTCGCCATGCCTGCGCGGCGAGACCGGCCTGGTGGTGTCTGGATTCACCGGCCACGATGCTCGGCTGGCTCGCCGGAGCGCTCGTCCTCACGGCGATGATGGGCACCCTCGCCCGGCAATTCCTCGACGCCGTAGCGGGGAGCGCGGCACTCGCTGACGGGATCGGCGTTTCCGGAGCCGCCCTGAGGTCGGCCTCCTCGCGCTGACACAGCTCTACCTGGCCGGCGGCTAAGCTGGCAGGCGGTGTGCCGGGAAGTCTGGTCGGCGTTGTGTTCACCCTGCCGTGAAACCGGAGTGCTCGTGCTGCTGCTGACCTTCGCCGTCGTCCTATTGCTCGCCGTGTTGGTGTCCGCGCTGGCGAAGCGGACGATTCTCTCCACCGCGGTGCTGTTCCTGGCGGCCGGGATCGTGCTGGGTGCCGAATCGACGGGCGTCCTGGACGTACACCCCGATTCCCCGATTGTCGGCACGCTCGCCGAGTTGGCCCTGTTCGCGGTGCTGTTCACCGACGGCATGCGGGTCGGCTGGGCCGATCTGCGGTCGGCGTGGCGGCTGCCCGGCCGTGCCCTCGGGTGGGGCCTGCCACTGACGCTGGCGGTCACGGCCGTGGCGGCCCACTTCGTCGCGGGCCTGGGCTGGGCCGAGTCGTTGCTCATCGGGGCCATCCTGGCCCCGACCGATCCGGTCTTCGCGGCCGCCCTCGTGGGCAACGAGAAGGTGCCCGCACGCCTGCGGCATCTGCTGAACGTGGAGTCGGGGGTCAACGACGGGCTCGCGCTGCCGTTCGTGATCGTGTTCCTGGCGGTCGCGGCGGGCTCGCACGACCTACATCTCGGGGAACTGGCCGTGGAAGTGTCCACCGGCCTGGCCATCGGGGTGCTGATCCCCGTCGTGGCGATCCTGCTCGAACGCACCCGGTTCTTCTCCGCCTCGACGGCGTACGAGCCGCTCAACGGATTCGCGATCGGCCTGCTCGTGCTGGCTGTCGCCGAGGCGACACACGCCAACCTGTTCCTGGCCGCATTCGCCGCGGGCATCACGGTCGCGACGTTCGGGCCCCGGCAGCGAGCCGCGTTCGAGCACTTCGGGGAGAACATCGCTGAGCTGTTGAAGTTGGCCGCGCTGCTGGTGTTCGGCGCGCTGATCTCACCGCAGTTCCTGGCCGATATCCCATGGCAGGGCTGGGTCTTCGCGATACTCGCGATCTTCGTGGCCCGTCCGGTGGCGCTGTGGCTCTCCTTCCTGAGATCCGGGCTCGACCTGCGCGAACAGGCGGCGGCCATGTGGTTCGGCCCGAAGGGCTTCGCCTCTGTGGTGTACGGACTGCTTGTCCTGGAGTCCGGCATCGCCGGGGCGGATACGGTCTTCCACCTGGTCGCGTTGACGATCGTGCTGTCGATCGTCCTGCACTCGTCGACCGATGTCGTGGTGGCTCGTGGCTTTGACGACGAAGCCGAAACCTCAGCCTGGCACGGTGTCCTGCGGCGCACCCTTCGTCACGCTCGGCGCTGAAGGCGAAGCCCGCAGGTGCCGCGCCGCACGCCGTGCCCCGATCCGGGACGGTCATCGCATTCCGGCAGAGCCGGTACGTCGGTGAAGGTAGCCCTCTTGGCTCTGTTGCTTTCGTGGATCTGAAGATCAAGGCACGCTTGACCGGAGAAGCGTGCTGCACTGTCTTGCCGTTGCGACACGAGGTCGCACTTTGCGAGTGGACTCGCAGTTAGGAGGGCCGACATGATGTCGGCGGCGTAGTTCCGGGCGCGTGTTCGATGCCTGGCCCCGCCCTTGGCGTGCGTTGCTGGTAACGGCAGGGTGCGAAGCCCGAGGGGAAAGCCGAAGGA
>NZ_JBEZXZ010000258.1:0-10339 GCF_040638275.1 Actinoplanes sp. NPDC026623
GGGGGGGCGGGTGACCACCCCCCCCCCCCCCCGCCGCCCGTGACCGGCCGCCGGATCAGCAGCCGGGGCGGGTGGTGCCGACGGCGACGTCGTCGTACCAGAGGGTGTCGGCGCCCTCGCCGTAGCTTTCCCAGCCCAGCCGGAGATCGGTCAGTGCCGGTCGCCAGGTCCGGTTCAGCCACTGGCTGTCGATGTCGTGCGTCGGCACGCCGTCCTCGAGCAGGCCCGCCACGGAGGTCCCGTTCAGCCAGGTCTGCATCGTGCCGTCGCGGCCGTCGACCTTGAACTCCACGCAGTTCCAGGTGCCGACCGGCAGCGGTGCCGACAGCGCCACGCCGGCGGGGCTCTGCTCGGGCAACGTCGCGTCGTCCGAGGCCCGGTTCCATTGCAGGGCGGCGTTCTGGCCGCCGAAGCGCAGGTCCCGGTTGCCGTCGTTGGCGTCGCGCATGGCGACGGCGGTGACGTGCGCGGCGGGCAGCGCGGTGGTGTGCCGCACCCAGTAGCGCACGAACCACGCCGTGGCCCCCGCCGGCAGCAGCGCCGTGTTGCGGACGAAGACGTGGTTGCAGTAGCCGGCCGCGCCGTCGACCCGCAGCGAGGTGCCGCCGCCGTGCGCGACCGCGGTGTCGAACGCCGCCCGGCCCGCGCCGGAGCAGTCCGGATAGGTCACCGCCCAGTCGGCCTGCGTGCCCTCGAAGCCGTCACACCGGGCCGCGGATCCGCAGCCGGCCGGGGTGGTCGGCGGCGTCGTGGGCGGGGTCGTGGGTGGCGTCGTCGGTGGCGTCGTCGGTGGCGTCGTCGGTGGCGTCGTCGGTGGCGTCGTCGGCGGCGGGGTCGTCGGCGGCACGGCGCCGTTGCAGGTCACGTCGTTGAGGGCGAAGGACGCCGGTACGGCGTTGGCGCCCGAGTACGTGGCCTGGAACCCGAAGGCGGTCGAGGCGCCGGTGCCCAGCGTGGTGTTGTACGCCGGCGCGGCCGCCCGCACCGCGCTGCCGGACTGGGTCACCGTGGCGTTCCAGCCGCTGGTGACCTGCTGGTTGCCGGGGAACGTCCAGGTCACCACCCAGCCGTTGATCGGCGCGCCGTTGTTGGTGACCCGCACGTCGGCGGTGAAGCCGGTGTTCCACTGGTTGACGGTGTAGGCGACGTCGCAGGCGGTCGCGGCCGCCGCCGGGGTCACGGCGACGAGCACGGCACCCACCAGCAGGGCGCCGGCCGCCGCCAGCCGGATCAGCACGACACCCCGTTCAGCGCGTAGCCGGTCGGGTTCGCCGGCGCGGCTCCGGTGAAGCTCGCCTGGAAGCCCGGGCTGACGCTGGCGCCCGCGGCCAGGCTGCCGTTCCAGGCCGCGTTGCGCACGGTGATCGTGGTGCCGGACTGCGACCAGACGCCGCTCCAGCCGCTCGCCAGGGTGACGTTGGCCGGGACGGTGAAGGTGAGCGTCCACGAGGTGAGCGCCGCGCCGTTGTTGGTGATCCGGACGTCGGCGGTGAACCCGTTCGACCAGGCGTTCGCCGTGTACGCGATCGAGCAGGCGCCACCGCCGGGCGGCGTGGTCGGCGGGGTCGTGGGCGGAGTGGTCGGCGGGGTCGTGGGCGGGGTCGTGGGCGGGGTGGTCGGCGGCGTGGTCGGCGGGGTCGTCACCGGGCCCGCCGCGATCGCCAGGTCGTAGGCGCGCTGCGGCACGAACTGGCCGGCGCCGGCCAGGCAGCCGTCGGCCTCGCCGGGCAGCTTGATCCACAGGTACGCGTCCAGGATCGGGTCGGAGACCGCGTTGGTGCTGGGTATGCCGATCGCGCGGCCGGCCGGGTCGCACCACTCGCTGCCCGCCGGGCCGTTGCCGTTGCGGCTGGTGTCGATCACACCCTTGAGGCGGGAGACGCCGGTGGCGGCGATGACGTTCCTGATGTACGGGATCGACTCCGCGTTGGTGCGGTAGTTGGAGACGTTCACCGAGATGCCGTCCGCGCTGTTCGCGATGTCCGCCCGCACCAGCCGCGCGGCCATGTCCGAGGCCGACAGCCAGGCCGAGTGCCCGGCGTCGAAGTAGACCTTGGCGGCGCTCGACGCGGACTTGAGCTTCTTGCCCGCGTACGCGATGGAGGCGTAGACCTCGTCCTGCTGCGCCTGGGAGAGGCAGCTGGTCATCAGCGAGAGCACGTCCGGCTCGAGGATGAGGGCGGCGGAACGGCCCTTGAGCCCGGCGGCGACCTGATCGATCCACTGCCGGTAAGCCGTGTGGTTCGGCATGCCGCCGGTGCTTGCGCCGCTGCAGTCGCGGTTCGGGATGTTGTAGATGACCATGATCGGCGTCTTGCCGGCCGCGGCGGCCGCGCCGACGAACGAGTCCACCTCGGCGGCGACAGTCGAGGTGTTGTTCTGGGTGAACCAGCGCCCCTGCGGGACGCTGGCGATCCGGTCGCGGATCACCGCGGCGCGGGAGTCGCCGGGGTTGGCGGCGACCCACCTCGCGGCGCTGGTCTGGGGATCGGTGTAGTAGGGGGACTCGGCGGCGGAGGCGGATCCGGGCCAGAGCACGGCGGTGGCCGCGACCACGATGCCGGCGGTGGCCGTGGCGGCGGCGAGGGTTCTCAAGCGCATTCGACAACTCCTGGGGGTGGGCAGGGAGCGTGGGAGCGCTCCCATGCATCGACCACGGTAGTTGTAACATGGGTGAAATCTCAAGGCCGGGCGGTCAGGCTCCCGGCAGCCGCTCCCCCGGCCGGACCAGCCCCTCGGCGTACGCGAGCACCACCAGCTGCGCCCGGTCCCGCACGCCGAGCTTCGTCATCGCCCGGTTCACATGTGTTTTCGCGGTCAGCGGCGAAAGGTGCAGCCGCTCGGCGATGTCGTCGTTGGACAGTCCGTGCGCGACCAGCACCAGGACCTCGCGCTCCCGGTCGGTGAGCCCGCCGAACCGCGCCGCCGCCACGACGGTGCCCGGATCCGGGCGGCTCAGGAACCGGCCGACCAGGCCGCGGGTGGCCCGCGGCGACAGCAGCGCCTCGCCGCCCGCCACCACCCGGATGGCCCGCAGCAGGTCGGCCGGCGCCACGCTCTTGCCGAGGAAGCCGCTGGCGCCCGCCCGCAGGGCGAGCACCACGTTCTCGTCGTCCTCGAACGTGGTGAGCACGAGGACGCGCACCCCGGCGAGGTTCTCGTCGGCGCCGATGCGGCGGGTGGCCTCCAGCCCGTCCATGCCCGGCATCCGGATGTCCATGAGGATCACGTCGGCGCGGGCCGTGCGGGCCAGGTCGACCGCCTGGCGGCCGTCGGCGGCCTCGCCGACCACCTCGAACCCCGGCTCCGAGTCGATGATCATCTTGAAGCCGGCCCGGATCAGGTTCTGGTCGTCGGCCAGCAGCACGCGGATGGTCACCGGGCGCACCGGGCCGCCGGGGCGCCGGCCGGCAGCGCCGCGCGCACCCGGAACCGGCCATCGCCGACCGGCCCGGCCGTCACGGTGCCGCCGGCCGCGGTGGCCCGCTCCCGCATGCCGATCAGGCCGTACCCGGCGCCGGCGTCCGTACCGGCGTGGTGGATCTCGTTGGTGACCTCGAGGACGACGCCGCCGGCCGCGTACTCGATCAGGACGTCCGCGCGGCCATCGCCGTACCGGTGCGCGTTGGTCAGCGCCTCCTGCACGATCCGGTACCCTGCCAGGTCGGCCAGCGCCGGAAGCTCGCGCGCCGTGCCGCGCTGCTCGTGGCGTACCCGGAAACCGGCCGCCCGCAGCGCGCCGAACAGCGGCGGGAGCCGATCGAGGCCCGGCGCCGGCTCGGTGCTCGCCCGCTCGTCGGAGTTGCGCAGCACGCCGACCACCGAGGCGATCTCCTTGAGCACGGTGTCCGACGCGTCCCGGATGTGCGCGAGCACCGGGCCCACCTGGTCCGGACGGCGTTCCAGCACGTGCGCGGCCGCGCCCGCCTGCACGCTGATCACCGCGATGTGGTGAGCGACCGCGTCGTGCAGCTCGCGGGCGATCCGCAGCCGCTCGTCGATCACCCGCCGGTGCGCCTCCTCCTCGCGGGTCTGCTCGGCCCGGCGGGCCCGCTCCTCGACCTCGGCGACATAGGCCCGATGGGTACGCGCGGCGTCGCCCGCCGCCGCGGCCATGAAGATCCAGGCGAAGACGCCGAGCACGTCCGGGCGCCACCACGTCTGCGCCGAGACGAACGCCGCGGCGGCGTACACCGAGCAGGACGCGGCCAGGGCGCAGACCCAGCCGGCGCGGCGATTGGTGTGCGCGGCGATGGAGTAGACGATCACCCCGAGCACGACGATCAGGCCGGGGTTGCTGACCCCCTCCAGCACGGCGCCGACGGTCGCCGCGACCGCGACCACCAGGGCGGCCCTGGGCCGGCGGCGGCGCAGCAGGACCGCGAGGAAGGCCACCGCCGCGACCAGCACGTCGCGCACGGTCACGCTCTCCGCCGGCGACCCGCCCGTGCCGAAGACCGCGGACCTCAGCACGGCCACGGCGAGCACCACCGCGAGCAGGGCGTCCACCAGCAGCGGGTGGCACGCGGCCGCCCGCCACCGCCTGATCCAGTCGACGCCGGTCTCCCCCATCACGGGCGACCGTACGCGGCGGTCCGGCACCGTGTCGTCGTCTCGTCGCAGTAGCCGGCGCCGCCGGAGATACCACGCCGATGGTATGCGGATGACTGCGGCGGGACGACGCGCCGGAGCCCGATTTCGGTGATCGTTCAAGGGTCACAGCCGCCCGACCCTGGAGCTTCGATGGCCACCTACCTGTACCGGCTCGGCCGGTTCAGCTTCCGCCGGCGCAGACTCATCCTCGCGCTCTGGCTCGCCGCGCTGGCCTTACTCGGCGTCGGCGCGGCCACGCTGTCGGGGCCGACGTCCGACGAGTTCTCCATTCCGGGCACGGAGGCGCAGGAGGCGATGGACCTGCTCGGCGAGCGCTTCCCCGGCGTCACCGCCGGCGGCGCGCAGGCCCGCGTGGTGTTCGCCGCGCCGTCCGGCGAGAAGCTCACCGACGACGCCAACCGGGCCGCGATCGCGCGGACCGTCGCGCGGCTCAAGACCGTCGCCGACGTCACGGCGGTCACCGATCCGCTGCGGGGCACCGTCAACCCCGCCGGCACCGTGGCGTTCTCCCAGGTCACCTTCTCCGTACCGGCGACCGGGCTGACCGACGCCGACCGGGAGGCGCTGAGCGCCGCCGCCGACACCGGCCGCGACGCCGGGCTGGCGGTTGAGATGGGCGGCGACGCCATGCAGGAGCAGGGCGACCCGGGCAACTCCGAGGTGCTCGGCATCCTGGTCGCCGCGGTGGTGCTCGTCGTGACGTTCGGCTCGCTGGTGGCCGCCGGGCTGCCGCTGCTGACGGCGATCCTCGGCGTCGGCGCCGCGATGCTGGGCATCCAGATCGCCTCCGGCTTCGTCGACCTCGGCAACAGCACCGCCACCCTCGCGCTGATGCTCGGCATCGCCGTCGCCATCGACTACGCGCTCTTCATCGTCTCCCGGTACCGGCACGAGCTGACCCTGGGCCGGCCGGGCGAGGAGGCCGCCGCGCGGGCGGTCGGCACCGCCGGCTCCGCGGTCACCTTCGCCGGGCTGACCGTGGTCATCGCCCTGTCGGCGCTGGCCGTGGTGAACATCCCGGTGCTCACCCAGATGGGGCTCGCGGCGGGCTTCGCCGTCGTCGTCGCCGTGCTGATCGCGCTGTCGCTGCTGCCCGCGCTGCTGGGCTTCGCCGGCCGGCGGATCCTGGGTCGCCGCGGCCGTGACCCGGAGGCCGCCGCCTCCTCCGCCCGCCCGGCCGCCGGCCTGCGCTGGGCCCGCTTCGTGACCGGGCGCCCGGTGGTCGTCCTGGTGGCCTCCGTCGTCGGCCTGCTGGTCCTCGCGATTCCCGCCCTCGACATGCGGCTCGGCCTGCCCGGCGACAACATGGCGAGCCCCGAATCGACCCAGCGCAAGGCCTACGACATGCTGACCGGCGGATTCGGGGCCGGCTTCAACGCCCCGCTGACCGTCGTGGTCGACGCCGCCGCCAGCCGGGACCCCCAGGGCGCCACGGCCGAGGCCGCCACCGTCATCAAGGGCCTGCCCGGCGTCGTCACGGTCAGCCCGCCCAGCCTCAACCCGGCCGGGAACACCGCGATCCTGCAGGTCATCGGCTCCAGCGCGCCGGACAGCACGGAAACCGAGGCGCTGGTGCACGCCATCCGGGACCAGGACGACACGTTGCGGAGCCGGACCGGGGCCGGCCTGGCCGTCACCGGAACCACCGCCGTCAACCTCGACATGTCCGACCGGATGGGCTCGGCGCTCGGCCCGTACCTGGCGGTGATCGTGGTACTGGCGTTCCTGCTGCTGACGCTGTTGTTCCGGTCGCTGCTGGTGCCGCTCAAGGCGATCGCCGGCTTCCTGCTCTCGGTGGTGGCCACCTTCGGCGCGGTCGTCGCGGTCTTCCAGTGGGGCTGGTTCAACTCGGTGCTCGGCATCGACCAGGCCGGCCCGATCATCAGCATGCTGCCGGTCTTCCTGATCGGCATCGTCTTCGGCCTGGCCATGGACTACGAGGTGTTCCTGGTCAGCCGGATGCGCGAGGAGCACGTGCACGGCGCCGAGCCGACGCAGGCCGTCGTCTCCGGCTTCGCGCACAGCGCCCGGGTGGTGACGGCCGCCGCGATCATCATGATCAGCGTCTTCTCCGGCTTCATCCTGTCGCCCGAGTCGCTGGTGAAGTCCATCGGCTTCGCGCTGGCCGCGGCGATCCTGTTCGACGCGTTCGTGGTCCGGATGACCATCGTGCCCGCGGTGATGACCCTGCTCGGGCGCCGGGCGTGGTGGCTGCCGCGCTGGCTGGACCGGCTGCTGCCGGACATCGACGTCGAGGGCGACAAGCTGCGGGAGGTCCCGGCCGAGCCCGGGCGCGATCCGGCCGACCTGGTGACCGCCGGCCGCTGAGGCGGGCCCGGACGACCCCGATGGTGACGTGCGACGCCTCGGGGCCGTCCGGCACCGTCCGGCCGGGCGGCACCAGGCATCATTGCCGGGTGAAATCGGTGCGGGAGACGATCGGCGCGGTCGTCGGCGGACAGCTCGGGTTCGAGGCCGGCCTCGACACCCTCGCCGTCGCCCCGGCCGCCGAGGTCGATCCGGCGCTGACCACCGCCCTGTTCGACGCCACCGCCCGGCTGTGGCGCGGCGGCTGGCAGCCCGCCGAGCTGCACCGGGTCGTCGCCCGGCGCGGCACCGGCGTCCAGCCGCACCTGATCACCGACGCCGTCGCCGCCTACCTGCGCGGCTTCCCGCCCAAGACGATCGACGGCCGCTGGCGGGCGCAGGCCGGCGACCTGGACGCCCGGCCCTGGTGGGGCGACGACGCCGGCTACCTGCGGGAGGTCACCACCCACCGCCGAGTCGACCGGGTCACGCTGATCGACGCCCTGCTGTCGCTGCTGAGCCTGCTGGCCGAGCTGCCGTCGATCGAGATGCTGATCCCGCCGCCGGGCCAGGCGACGCCGGCCCGGCGGGCACCGGGCAACGACGCGAAGCTCGAGCGGGTGCGCGCGCTGCTGGCCAAGGCCGAGGCCACCACGTTCCCCGCCGAGGCCGAGGCCTACACCGCCAAGGCACAGGAGCTGATCTCGCGGCACAGCCTCGACGAGGCCCTGCTGGCGGCCGGCAGCGAGGCCGTGATCCCTTACGCCCGGCGCATCGGGGTCGACCACCCCTACGAGAGCGAGAAGGCCTCGCTGCTCAGCGCCGTGGCCCGGGCCAACCGCTGCCACGTCGTCTGGTCCCCCGAGTTCGGCTTCGCCACCGTCTTCGGCTTCGACGCCGACATCGACGCGGTCGACCTGCTGCACACCTCGCTGCTGGTGCAGGCGCACCGGGCGATGGCGCGCACCGAGCCGCCCGGCGGCAAGGCGGGCCGGGCCCGGCTCAAGACCTTCCGGCAGTCGTTCCTGGTCGGCTACGCGGTGCGGATCGGCGAGCGGCTCGCGGAGGCCAGCCGGGCGGCGCTGGAGCAGACGGTGGACTCGGCCGCGCTGCTGCCGGTGCTGGCGTCGCGCGACGTGCGGGTCCGCGAGGCCCGGGACCGGTCGTTCCCGTCGACCGTGCGGGGCCGCGGCTTCGCGGTCTACAACCGCGAGGGCTGGGAGTCCGGCCGCACCGCGGCAGACCAGGCCTCCCTGACCTAGATCACTATCTGCAAGATCTAGATTCCACTGTGTAGGGTACGGCCGTGAGCAAGACAATCGTGGCCCGCATCACTGTCGTGGCCGAGGACGAGACAGCCTCCGACGCCGCCGCGCAGAAGCTCCTGCACGAACTGCGCGAACTGGACGACGTGGTCTCGGTGACGCAGGACCGGAGCCCCGGCGCGCCGGAGGGTTCCCGCGGCGGCGAACTGATCGCGGTGGGCACGCTGATCATGTCTTTGGCGGCCCAGCCGGAAGTGATCACCACCGTGCTGAGCTACCTCGCGGACTGGCGACGCCGGCGCGGCCGCGGCCAGGTCGAGTTTCGGACGAGGAACGCCGAGCTGATCCTCACGAACGCCAGCGACGCGCAGGCCGACAAGCTCATCGAGGCGTTCATCGAGGAGGTCAGCAACCCTGAGCCGTAGACGCGCGCTGATCATCGCGACGGAGAATTACCAGAGCAAGGCGTTCGCCCCGCTGCCCGGCACCGCCAGGGACGCCGAGGACCTGGAACGGGTCCTGCGCGACCCGGGCATCGGGGACTTCGAGGTCACCGTCCTGCACGACGCCACCGTGCGCGCCGCCGGCCTGGTGGTCCGGGAGTTCTTCTCGCAGGCCGGCCCGGACGACGTGCTGCTGCTGCACATCTGCGGGCACGGCGAGCGCGACGGCGACGGCAACCTGTACTTCGTCAACCACGACACGATGCCCGACTCGCTGTGGGTCACCGGGCTGAAGGCCGACCACATCAGCACGGAGATCCGCGACAGCCCGGCCCGCCGCATCGTCGTGCTGCTCGACTGCTGCTACGCGGGTGCCTACGTGCAGCACGACGGCCTGCTCGCCGGCCTGGGCCCGGAGAAGCCGCCGGAACCCGCACCACCGCCCGGCTACGCCGCCGACGATCCGGACGGCCGGCACCACCGCGGCGAGGTGGTGATCACCGCCACCACCTCGATCGCGCACGCGTTCGAGTCGGACGCCGGGCTGTTCACCCGCTGCGTCGTGCACGGTCTCGAGACCGGCCGGGCCGACATGAACCGCGACGGCGAGATCGACGCCTACGAGCTGTACCAGTACGTCGCCGCCCGGATGCTGCGCGACCCCGCCGGTCCCCGGCAGAGCCCGACCTACTCCGCGCACCGGATGCAGGGCGTCCTGCGGATCGCGCACAGCGCCCGCGAGCGCGCCGCCGACCGGCCCCGGCCCCTCCCGGCCGCCACACCGCCGCCGCCGGTCCCGGCCACCGAGCCGCCCAGGACGCCGGAGGGCCGGGGGCCGCTGCCGCGGCGGGTGCTCGTGCCGCTGCTGGCGGTCGCCGGCCTGCTCTGCGCGTGCGGCACCCAGGCGGACAGCGCCGTCGCCGGCGGCGGGTGCCCGACCCCGGCCCAGGTGCGGGTGGCCGCCGCGCCCGGCTCGCTGGGCCCGTACTCCGAGGTCGCGGCCGAGTTCGAGGGCTGGATCGCCGAACGGCAGCACGGCTGCCGGGCGGTCGACCTCTACGTCTTTCCGGCCGCCGCCGCCGACCTCGCCGAGGGGCTGCGCCGGGGCTGGGGCGCGGGCGCCGACGGCGGGAACTACCTGCGGGACGTCGGCCCGCACCCGGACGTCTGGCTGCCGGCCACCGCCGCCGACGTGCCGGCGGACGACGGGCCGGTGCGCGACGTCATCGACCGGGTGGACCGGATCGCGCAGACCCCGATCGTGCTGGGCGTGCCGGCGCGGGCCCGGGTGCCCGGCGACGAGGCGCAGCGGCGGTCCGTGCTCTCGTGGCCCGAGCTTCTCGCCGCCGCCGGCCGCCGCCACGGCGTGGTGCGCGGCGACTTCGCCGCCTCGGCGATCGCGCGGATGGCGACCGCGAAGCTCTACGACGACGGCACGATCGACGGTGCCGCGGCCCGCGAGATCGAGCAGCCCCTCGAACGGTCCCTGGACGACGGCGGATACCCCGTCGGCGACGAGGCCGGCCTGCTGTGCCGCCAGCGGGAGACCCGGGGCGACACCGCCCTGATCCTCACCGAGCAGCAGCTGGTGCGCTTCAACCGCGGCGACCCGCCGGCCGCCGATCGTGCGCGTCGGCTGAAAGCTCGCAATCACTTGCCGTGTTCTCGGCTCGGCCGTCTCGATCCGCCGTAAAGGTGGACGCGGTGGTC
>NZ_JBEZXZ010000259.1:0-10323 GCF_040638275.1 Actinoplanes sp. NPDC026623
GCCGCGACGTCGTCGGCCCGCGCGCGCAACCGCAGCCGCGCCGCGGCGGCCGCAGCCTCTGCCGCGGTCGTCGCCGACCAGCGGGGCCCGGCCGGCGGCGGCGGGGGCAGCGTGTCGATCCGGGCGGCCGTGGCGGACAGGGCCGCCGCACAGGCGCGGACCGCCACGGTGTCGACTTCGAGCTCGGACGTCATCGGCAACCTCCAGGTGGAAACGGTTCGGCCGCCGAGGTTAGGGGGAACCGGGGACCCGGAATCGCCCCTGTGGACAACGGGTTCGGGAGCCGCGCCGGTTGTACACAGGCCCGGCGCACGATGGGCCGGCGACGTGTGCCGGCCGATAAGGTTGGCCCTGTGATCGTGTCTGTCGGTATCGACGTCGTGCTGGTCGATCGATTCGCCAAGGCGCTGGAGCGCACCCCGCTGCTCGCCGACCGCCTGTTCACCGATTCGGAGCGCATGACCTCCTCCGGCAACCCGCGATCACCGGAGTCGCTGGCCGGCAGGTTCGCGGCCAAGGAGGCCGTAGCCAAGGCGCTGGGCGCGCCCGCCGGGCTGCGCTGGCACGACTGCGAGGTCGTCACCGATCCCGACGGGAGGCCGTGGCTAACCGTCTCCGGTACGGTCGCGGCGGTGGCGGCGGAGCGGGGCGTCAGCCGCTGGCACCTGTCGCTGTCACACGACGGTGGCATCGCCTCGGCGATGGTCGTCGCGGAGGCCTGAGAGTTCCCAGGGGGTTACGGCATGCGGCAGGCGTGGCGGGTGGCGGACGTTCGGGCGGCGGAGAAGGCGCTGATGGCGACCCTGCCGGCGGGCACGCTGATGCAGCGCGCCGCGTCGGGGCTGGCCCGGCGTTGTGCGCTGCTGCTCGGCGAGTCCGGCGGGGTCTACGGCGCGACCGCGGTGCTGCTGGTCGGCAGCGGGGACAACGGCGGCGACACGCTCTACGCGGGCGCCGCGCTCGCGGCCCGCGGGGTGAGCGTCAAGGCGATCCTGCTGCGGCCGGAGCGGGTGCATCTCGCCGGGCTCGCCGCGCTTCGCCGTGCGGGCGGCGTCACCGTCGACGACCTGCCGGCCCGGGCGGATCTGGTCGTCGACGGCATCGTCGGCATCGGCGCGAGCGGTGGCCTCCGCGAGCCCGCTGCCGCGCTGGTCAGGCGCCTTTCGGAGCTGCGCGGCCGGGACGGTGCCCGGCCGCCGGTGGTCGCCGTCGACGTGCCCAGCGGGGTCGCGGTCGACACCGGTGACGTTCCCGGCGACGCCGTCCAGGCCGACGTCACCGTCACTTTCGGCTGTCTGAAGCCCGCGCACGTCGTCGGCGCCGCCGCGGCCCTGGCCGGCCACGTCGAGCTCATCGACATCGGCCTGGGCGCGACGCTGCACGGCGATCCGGCGGTGCGGGTGGCCGACGCCGAGGACGTCGCCGCCTGGTGGCCCCGGGCCCACGCCCGCTCGGACAAATACAGCCGCGGCGTGGTCGGCGTCGCCACCGGCTCGGCGACCTACCCGGGCGCGGCCGTCCTCTCGGTCACGGGCGCCCTGGCCGGGCCCACCGGCATGGTCCGCTACGCGGGCAGCGCCGATCGCGAGGTGCTGCACCGGCACCCGTCCGTGGTCGCCGCGCGGCGGGTCGCCGACGCGGGACGGGTGCAGGCCTGGGTCTGCGGTTCCGGGCTGGGCACCGACGACGGCGCTCGCACGGAGTTGCGCAGCGTCCTCGCCACCGCCTTGCCGGTGCTGCTCGACGCGGACGCTCTCACCCTGCTCGTGGATGGCCAGCACGCCGCCGACCTGCGCCGGGACGCCCCGCTGGTGATCACCCCGCACGACGGCGAGTTCGCCCGGCTGGCGGGCGAGCGGCCCGGCGCGGACCGGATCGGATCGGCCTGCCGGCTGGCGGCCTGGATCAACGCGGTGGTGCTGCTCAAGGGCGACCGGACGATCGTGGCGACCCCGTCGGGCGAGGCGTGGGCCAACCCGACCGGCAGCCCCGCGCTGGCCACCGCCGGCAGCGGTGACGTCCTCGCGGGCCTGCTCGGCTCGCTGCTCGCCGCCGGGCTCCCGCCGGAACGGGCGGCGATCATGGCCGCATACGTGCACGGTCTGGCCGGCCGCAGGGCCGAGCGGGACGGCCCGGTCACGGCACCGGACGTGGCCGCGGCGTTGCGCCCCGTGCTGGCTGACCTGCTGTGACGCGGTTCTGTCATACCGATCAGTAGGCTGGTGAGTATGTGGCAGGCCGAGGTCCGGGTAGATCTGGACGCCATCCGGGACAACGTCGCGACGCTGCGCGCGGGCACCACCGCTGAGGTCATGGCGGTGGTCAAGGCCGACGGCTACGGGCACGGCATGCTGCCGTGCGCCCGGGCGGCGCTGGCGGGCGGCGCGACCTGGCTGGGGGTCGCCACGCTGGACGAGGCGCTGGCCATGCGCCGGGCGGGCATCACGGCTCCGGTGCTGGCCTGGCTGCTCGCCCCGGGCCTGCCCCTGCACGACGGTGTCGCGGCCGACGTCGACCTCAGCGCGGCCGGCGTGGGCCAGCTTGGCGAGTTGGTCGCGGCCGCCCGTCTCGCCGGGCGCCCGGCCCGGGTGCACCTCAAGATCGACACCGGCCTGGCGCGCGGCGGCGCCACCCCGGCCGAGTGGCCCGCGCTGCTCGAGGCGGCGGCCAAGGCGCAGGCCGGCGGCGAGGTCGAGGTGGTCGGCATCTGGAGCCACTTCGTGTATGCGGACGCGCCCGGTCATGAGACGGTCGATCACCAGCTGGCGGTGTTCGCTGAGGGGCTGGCGACCGCCGAGCAGTTCGGCATCGAGCCGCGCTACCGCCACATCGCCAACTCCGCGGCCACACTGACCAGGCCCGACGCCCACTACGACCTGGTGCGCCCGGGTGTCGCCGTCTACGGCCTGTCGCCGTTGTCCGCCGAGTATGAGACCGGGTTGCGGCCGGCCATGACGGCCCGGGCCCGGGTGATCCTCACCAAGCGCGTCCCGGCCGGCCAGGGCGTCTCGTATGGGCACGCCTACTACACCGCGCGGGAGACGACGCTGGCGTTGGTGCCGCTGGGTTATGCCGACGGGGTGCCCCGGCACGCGTCCAATGTGGGCCCGGTGTGGCTTGGCGGGCGCACCCGGACGGTCGCGGGGCGGGTGTGCATGGACCAGATCGTCATCGACTGCGGGGATGACCCGGTCGCGCCCGGCGACGTGGCGACGCTCTTCGGGCCCGGCGACGACGGCATGCCGACGGCCACCGACTGGGCCGACGCGATCGGCACGATCAACTACGAGATCGTGACCCGCTTCGGCAGCTCCCGCGTCCCCCGCGTCTACGACGGCGTGGCCGGCGTCCCCACCCCGGCCACCACGCCTGCAGATCAGGCGGTCCCGGGGGCCGTCGACTCGGCTGAGGAGAGTGCATGAGTCCGGCAAAGCAGCCCCGCCGGTCCGGTCCGCGGCGGCGGGCCAAGAAGGTCGGGATCGTCGGCGCCGCCATCGGTGTCGCCGCGGCCGGCCTGGCGACGGCCTTCGCCGTCGAGCGGACCCTGGTCCGCAAGTCGCTCAACGCTCCCGGCGATCCGCATGCCGACGAGGAGTTCGGCGATCAGCCGTTCGACTCCGAGTCGACCGTCACGGCCGCCGACGGCACCGCGCTGCGCGTCGAGGTCGTCGAGCCGGACGAGCCGACCGGCAAGCCGACCATCGTCTTCGTGCACGGCTTCGCGCTGGACATGGGCACGTTCTACTTCCAGCGGCGGGTGCTCGCCGAGCAGGGCGATCATCGGCTCGTCTTCTACGACCAGCCGGGGCACGGGCGGTCCGGGCGGCTCAAGTCCGGCGACTACGACATCGCCGCGCTGGGCAGGTCGTTGGCGGCCGTGCTCGACGCGATCGTCCCGGATGGACACATCATCCTGGTCGGGCACTCGATGGGCGGCATGACGATCATGGCGTTTGCCGAGCAGTACCCGGAGTGGTTCGGCGAGCGGGTGACGGGCGTCGTGCTGATGTCGACCTCCGCGGGGCTGATCGACAAGTCCAGGCTCGGGATCACCACGCTGGTCGCCCGGGTCAGCGCGCCGTTCTTCCCGCTCTGGGGCGGCGCGGCCCGGATCGGCGGCGGCACGATCGACCGGGCCCGCGTCGCCTCCTCCGACCTGGCCTGGCTGCTGACCCGCCGCTACGGCTTCGGCGACGCCCGGCCCAGCCCCTCGCTGGTCACGTTCGTGGAGCAGATGAACTCGAGGACGCCGGTCGAGACCCTCGCCAGATATCTGCAGACGCTTTACACGCACAACCGCTACCCGGCGCTGTCCACGCTCAGCGGGGTGCCCGTGTTGGTGATGGTCGGCACGAAGGACTACCTGACCCCGGTGACCCACTCGGAGGAGATCCTGCGTCACCTGCCGCAGGCCGAACTGGTGAAGATCGACAACAGCGGGCACGTCGTCATGCTCGAGAAGTCCGACGAGGTCAACGCCGCGCTGATCCCCTTCCTGAAGAAGATCTCGTGACCGCCACCGGATTCCGGCTGGCCACCGTTGACGACACCCAGGCGTTCGGGCGGCGGCTCGCCGGCGTGCTGCGGCCCGGAGACCTGGTGCTGCTGACCGGGCCGCTGGGCGCCGGGAAGACCGCGCTGGTGCAGGGCATCGGCGCGGGGCTCGGCGTGCTCGGTGCCGTCACCTCGCCGACGTTCGTCATCGCCCGGGTGCACCGGCCCGATCCGGCGCGGGGCGGGGAGCTGCCGCTGGTGCACGCGGACGCCTACCGGTTGGGTGATGCCGCCGATCCGCGCGCCGAGATCGACGATCTCGACCTCGACGCCTCCGCGGAGGACGCGGTGACGGTGGTCGAGTGGGGCGCCGGCCTGGTGGAACAGCTCAACGACGAATACCTGGCCGTCCGGATCGACCGGCTCGACGACGACACCCGGGTCATCGACCTGGTTCCCCATGGCGGCGAATGGGCCGCCCGACTGGAGAAGATGTGAACCTGCCAGACCTGCTCCCCGACGCCTGGCGCACGGAGCTGACGCCGCTGCTCGACGCGGACGCCACGGCGACGCTGAGCGCGTTCGTGGACGAGGAGTATCGGACGCAGACCGTCTATCCGCCGATCGAGGACCTGTTCGCCGCCTACCGGCTGTGCTCGCCCGAGCAGACCCGGGTGTTGATCCTCGGTCAGGACCCTTATCACGGACCGGGGCAGGCGCACGGGCTCAGCTTCAGCGTCCGGGAGGGTGTGCGGATCCCGCCGTCGCTGCGCAATGTCTTCAAGGAGCTCGCCGAGGACGTCAACGTGCCGCCGGCGACCAGCGGCGACCTGACCGGCTGGGCCCGGCAGGGCGTGCTGCTGCTCAACGCGGTCCTGACGGTCCGGGCGGGCGCCGCCGCGTCGCACGCCAACAAGGGCTGGGAGGCCTTCACGGATGCGACGATCCGGGCACTGAACGCCCGCGACGAGCGCGTGGTGTTCCTGCTCTGGGGTGGCTACGCACGCAAGAAGGCGGCGCTGGTCACGAACCCGGCGCACGTCGTCCTGGAGGCCGGCCACCCGAGCCCGCTCAATCCGAAGGGCTTCCGCGGCTCCCGGCCGTTCAGCTCGGCCAACAAGGCGCTGGCCGACGCGGGCCGCGCCCTCGTGGACTGGAACCCGCGCACCGACGCATAGCCACACCGGCGAGGCCTGGTCGCGCGGCACGGGTCCGCGGGATCGGCGCCGGGTCGCCGGGCGCCGTGTGGTGCGCGGCCTGCTGGCGGTGATCAACGTTGCCGCCCCGGTGCCCGGGCACACGGACACCGGCGATTCGGTGTGGTTTTCCGGCGGCTAGGGTTCTTCACGTGCTCGTACTCGCGCTGGACACCTCCACGCCCGCGGTGACCGCCGCCCTCGCGGAGGTCACCGGCACCGGCATGAGGGGGCTGGCCGAGCGCCGCACCGTCGATCCGCGCGCGCACGGCGAGCGGCTCGCGCCCCAGGTGCGGCTGATTCTCGACGACGCCGGGGTGCGCACGGCGGATCTGGCCGCGATCGTCGCCGGCGTCGGGCCGGGGCCGTTCACCGGCCTGCGGGTCGGCCTCGCCACCGCCGCCGCCATGGGGCAGGCGCTTGCCGTGCCCACGTACGGGATCTGCTCGCTCGATGCGCTCGGCCGGGCCGCCGGTCCGGGCCGGGTGCTGGTCGCCACCGATGCCCGGCGGCGTGAGGTCTACTACGCCGTCTACGTCGACGGCGTGCGTGTCACGGACCCCGAGGTCGCCAAGCCCGCCGACGTGCGGGTCGAGGTCGATCGGGCCGTCGGCGAGGGCGCCCTGAAGTACAGCGAGATCTTCGGGGTCCCGGTCGACGACCGGGTCCTCTTCCCGCCGGGTGAGGCCCTGATCGCCCTGGCCGCCGAGCGGATCCGGCGGCAGGCGCCGGCCGAGGCGCTCACCCCGCTCTACCTGCGCCGGCCGGATGCCGTCGAGCCGGCCTCCCGCAAGCCCGTGCTGCGCTGATGATCGTCACCCGGTTCCGCTGGTGGCACATCGCCGAGGTGCTGCCGATCGAGGAGGACCTCTTCGGCGCCGAGAAGTGGTCCGCCGCCATGTTCTGGAACGAGCTTGCCCAGCGGAATTTCTACCTTGTCGCCGAGGAGAACGGCGGCGTGGCCGGCTATGCCGGTCTCGCCGTGGTGGATCAGGACGAGTCCTGGGTCCAGAACATCGCCGTGGCCCGCACCGCGCAGCGTCGGGGCGTCGGGCGGAAACTGCTCGAGGCGCTGCTCGCCGAGGCCGGCGGCCGCAAGGTGCTGCTCGAGGTCGCCGTCGACAACGCCCCGGCCCAGCGGCTCTACGCCGGTTATGACTTCGAGCCCGTCGGTGTCCGGCGCGGCTACTACCAGCCCAGCAACACCGACGCCCTGGTGATGATGAGAAGTGCCTGACGAACCCCTGGTCCTCGGCATCGAGACCTCCTGCGACGAGACCGGTGTCGGCATCGTCCGCGGCCACACCCTGCTCGCCGACGCCCTCGCGTCCAGCGTCGAGCAGCATGCGCGGTTCGGCGGGGTCGTGCCCGAGGTCGCCAGCCGCGCCCACCTCGAGGCCATCGTGCCGACCATGCAGCGGGCCCTCGACGACGCGGGGGTCACCCTCGCCGACGTCGACGCGATCGCCGTGACGGCCGGGCCGGGTCTGGCGGGGGCGCTGCTCGTCGGGGTCGCCGCCGCCAAGGGGTACGCGCTCGCCGCCGACAAGCCGATCTACGGCGTCAACCATCTCGCCGCCCACGTCGCCGTCGACACGCTGGAGCACGGCCCGCTGCCCGAGCCCGCCGTCGCCATGCTGGTGTCCGGCGGCCACTCGTCGTTGCTGCTGGTTGACGATCTCACCGCGGGCGTGACGCCGCTGGGTGCGACGATCGACGACGCGGCCGGTGAGGCGTTCGACAAGGTCGCCCGGCTGCTCGGCCTCGGTTTCCCGGGTGGCCCGGCGATCGATCGGATCGCGCGTGACGGCGACCGGGCCGCGATCGCCTTTCCGCGCGGGCTGACCGCGCCGAAGGACCAGCTCAAGCACCGGTTCGACTTCTCGTTCTCGGGGCTGAAGACCGCGGTGGCCCGGTGGGTCGAGGCCCGCGAGCGGGCCGGCGAGCCCGTGCCGATCGCGGACGTCGCCGCCGCCTTCCAGGACGCGGTCTGTGACGTGCTCACCGCCAAGGCCCTGGACGCGTGCCGGGAGCACGGGGTCGAGACCCTGGTCATCGGCGGGGGCGTCGCCGCCAACTCCCGGCTTCGGGTGCTCGCCGAGCAGCGGGCGGCGAAGCTGGGCATCCGGGTACGGGTGCCCCGGCCGGGGCTCTGCACCGACAACGGGGCGATGGTCGCGGCGCTCGGCTCGCACCTGGTGGCCGCCGGGATCGCGCCCAGCCGGCTCGACCTGCCGGCCGATTCCGCAATGTCATTGACCACGGTCACTGTGGCGGGGTAGGAAGCGAGCATGATCGCACGCATGTGGGAGGTACGGGCGCTGGGCAGCGGCTTCGACGAGCTGTTGACCTGGGTCTGCGACGAGGCGTTGCCGCAGGTGGAGGTGCTGCCGTCGCACGTGTCGAGCGAGGTCTACTCGTCGACCGACCACCGCATCGTCGTCATCACGAGGTGGCGCAACATCCCGGCCGACCTGCCCGCGCCGCCGGAGCGGCTGACCGCCCGCGCGCCGCATGTCTGGGATTTCACGCCCGTCGACAGGTAGGCGTTCCCGGTCAGAGCAGCGGGTCCGCCAGCAGCCTTTCGAAGGCCAGTTCCGCGGCGCCGATCAAAGCCGCGTCCGTGCCCAGTTCCGGGGTCCGGAGCCGGACGTGTTCGCGGCAGGCGGGCAGCGCCACCTCGTTGAGCCGGCTGCGGATCTGGGCCGCGGCGACCAGGTACACGTCCCGCAGCGTCCCGCCGAAGATCACCGCTTCGGGGTTGAAGATGTTGATCAGGTTGCCGACGCCGAGGCCGATCCAGTCGCCGACCTGGCGGACCGCCTGCTGGGCCGCGCGGTCGCCGCGCATGGCCGCGTCGACCACGCCCAGCACCGCCTCCCGCCCGCTTTCGTGGCCGCGGCCCGCGAGCTCCAGCAGGGCGTACTCGCCGATCTCGGTCTCCCAGCAGCCCCGGGAGCCGCAGCTGCACGGCTTGCCCATCGGGTTGATCACCATGTGGCCGACCTCGCCGCCGTAGCCGCCGTGGCCGGTCACCCGGCGGCCGCCCGCGATGATGCCGCCGCTGACGCCCACGTCGCCGTACAGGTAGATCACGTTTTCGTGGCCGGCCGCCGCGCCCCGGCTGTGCTCCACCATGGCCGAGACGTCGGCGATGTTGCCGACGATCAGCGGGCCCACCTCCGCGCCCTCGAGCCCGCTCAGTTCCAGGCTGAGCGCCTCGCCGACCGGTTCCTCCACCCAGCCGATCGTCGGCGCGAGGCGGATCATGCCGTCGTCGCGGCGGACCATGCCGGCCACCGCCAGGCCGCCGCCGACGTAGCGGGCGCCCTCGGGGACGGCCAGGCGCATCTCGTGGATGAACCCTGCGAGCGGCTGGACCGCGTCGACGACCTGCATGCCTCGCGGCCGGGCCGTCTCGCGGCGGTCCAGGATCTGGCCGCCCAGGCCGACCCGGGCGGCACGCAGCCGGTCCACCTCGATCGCCAGCGCGTACGCGTAAACCTGCGACGACTCGGGCCGGACGACAAGTGATGGTCGTCCGGCCCTCAGGGTCTCCTCGGGCGGCCGCTCGGTGACCAGCCCGGCGGCGGCCAGCTCGGAGGTCAGCGTTCCGATCGTGCTGCGGTTCAGGCCGAGCTTCGTGGTGAGCTCAGCTCGGGAGGTAGCACCATGAACGTGTACGTATCTGAGCAACGTGCCCAGGTTGTGCCTGCGAACCTCCTCGTGGCTGGGGCCGGCTCGCATCAGTGCGCCGCCTCCGTGCCCGTGGGCCTGTTCATCGGTTACCGGTGGCTGCCGCTCTGCGGCGTGACAGGGCGTCGACGCTTGCGGCCAGTAGCAGGATGAGTCCGGTCACGACGAATTTGGTGCCGGCGCTGTAGCCCATGAGGCCCATGCCGTTGTCGATGACCGCGATGACGGCGCCGCCGATGACCGCGTCGAGGACGCGGCCCTTGCCGCCGAAGAGGCTGGTGCCGCCGATGACGGCGGCGCCGACGGCGTAGAGCAGGACGTTGCTGCCGCCGGAGTTCGGGTCGACGGAGTTGGCGCGGCTGGCGGCGATGATGCCGCCGACGGCCGCCATGAAGGAGCCGATGACGAACACCGAGATCCGGATCCGGTCGACCGCGATGCCGGCGCGCCGGGCGGCTTCCTTGTTGCCGCCGACGGCGTAGACGTGGCGTCCGTAGGTGGTGCGGCCGAGCACGAAGGTCCAGATGATCAGGAAGACGGCGATGATGGGGGCGACGATGGGTACGCCCTTGACCGAGCCGCTGATCAGCGGGTTGATGCTGCGTTCCGCGGTGAGTACGGCGACGGCGGCGAACAGGATCACGGCGAGGGCGCCGATGCGGGCCAGGATGATGCCTATCGGGTCGGTGACCAGGCCGCGGATCGCGCGGCCGCGGACCTGGATGAATTCGACGACGGCGTAGCCGGCGACGGCGGCGATGGCGAGGATCCAGCTGACGGCGACGGACATGTTCTTGTTGGCCAGCGCGAGGACGAATGGGTCCCGGATGGAGATGTTTTTACCGCCGCTGAGCAGCACGAGCAGGATGCCTTGGAAGGCGAGGAACGCGGCGAGGGTGACGACGAAGGAGGGGATGCCGACCTTGGCGACGAGGAA
>NZ_JBEZXZ010000260.1:0-10319 GCF_040638275.1 Actinoplanes sp. NPDC026623
CGGGCACACCGCGCATCGGGGCGAGACCGTCCGGGGCGCGGTCGTCCACTCCGGAGCGGAGCAGGGCGGCCCCGGTCACCTGCGGCTCCCACCAGTGCAGGGTGTAGTCGACCGGGCCGGGCAGCAGCAGCGAACCGGTTCGAGTGGCCACGTAAGGCGCGGCGCCGTCGACCGAGGCGGGCCACGTCTGGCTGGGCAGCCACGGGCCCGGCGCGTTCAGGATGGTGGAGGAGCGCAGCATGACCGGCGCGCGGATGCCGGGCTCCAGCTTGGCGCCGAGGCGGCGCAGGGAGTCGCCCGGTGTCCAGTTGATCCCGTCAAAGCCGTCCAGCACGATCACCGGCCACCGGTCGGGGACGACCGCAGACCGCACCCGGAAGACCGTCTGCGCCGGGTTGGTGAGCCGGCCCGCCAGTTCGTCGAGCGGGCTGGTCAGCGGCAACGGCTGGAGCGGGAGAGCCGGCTCGGCGTGCAGCGAGGCCCGCGGCGGCGCGGCCGGCAGCACGACACCGGCCAGCACCGCGGCCCCCGCGGCCGAGGCCACGACTGGCAGGAGCGCGACCGTTCGGGCCGAGGCCAGCAGCAGACCGGCCAGGCCGGCCCAGGCCAGCGCGACCAGGATCGCCGGGCCGAGGGCGAGGGCAAGATGGGCTTGGGCGAAGACGAGCAGCGCCAGGCTGGGCAACAGGGCCGGCAGCGGCGCGGTGAGCCGGTGCAGCAGTTCCAGGCCGATTACCGCCGCCGCCACCACGAGCAGCGGCACGAAGATGAGCAGGCTCGGCTCGGGACGGGCGGGCCAGGTCGTTTCGAGGGTGCGCCACCAGGCCGCGGTCACCCCGTTGGCCAGCCCGCGCAGGGTCGCGGCGGTGGGCAGGCCGGCCACCGTGGTCGGCCTCAGCACGGTCTCGGCGACCGCGAGCGTCCCGGCCAGCGCGGTCAGCAAGGGACGCCAGTCGGCCGTCCTGGATCCGCCCCGGCCGCACAGCAGCGCGACCGCGAGCACGGCCATGGCGGGCAGGGTGACCGGCACGAGCAGGGCATCCAGGCCGAACACCGGGGCGAAGAGCAGACCGCCGAGCAGCGCGGTGCCGACGACGGCGACGGACTTCACCGGTACGCCTCGTTCCAGCGCCGCAGGGCCTCCTCGACGCCGACGCCGTCGCCCAGCATGAGTACTTCGACGTCGGTGAAGGCGGCCGCCACGGCCGTTCCGGTGATCAACACGAGCCGCCCGCCGGTCGCCGCGGTCAGCGTCCCCGAGTCGTCCTGGCCGAGGTCGACCAGCGCCTCCAGCGGCATCTCACGTCCGTCCGCGGTGAGCAACCGCACCCGCAGCCCGGCCCGGCCGGCCGCCGACAACAGCGAGGCTGCCACGTCGACCGCCTCCTCGAAGTCGGCGGGGGCGAGCGAGCGCCGCCGGGTGTCGAGCAGCACGGTGAGCCGGGCCTGGCGCGGGTCGGCCGTTTCGCGCACCATCAGGCGCCCGGTGTGCGCGGTCGCCTTCCAGTGCAGGTGACGCACCTCGTCGCCGGGGAGGTATTCGCGGACGCCCCGGGGCTCGGCCGAGCCCTGCCACAGATGGTCCTCGGCCGGGCCGGGGGCGGGGGAGCGGGAGTGGCCGCCGTCCGGCCGGGCGGGCCACAGCCGGGGATGGACGGTCAGCGTGGCCCGGCCGCCGGCGTCGTGCCAGGCACGGGCCAGCCCGAACGGATCCTCGCGGGCGACCTGCAGCGGGCCGACCGGGAAGCGGCCGCGAGCCCCGGTCGGCAGCGGGTATTCGGCCGTGCGAACCTCCAGGACGCGTCCGTCGAAGTGGTCGCGCACTGCAGGACCCCGTACCGAAAGGGACGCCGACGCCGGACCGCCGCGCTCGACCCGGTCGGGTGAGATGGCGCGCGTGATCTCGACCCGGGGACGACGACGCACCATGAGCAGGGCGGCCGCTACGGCGCCCAGACCGGCCGCGCCCAGCGCGGCGAGCAGGGGATAGCGCAGCCACCAGCCGGACGCCAGCAGGACCGCGGCGGCGAGGAGCACCGCCGAGCCGCGCCGGGTCGGACGCATGTCAGCGGCCGGAATCCGCTGGCGGCACGGGAATCGAGGCGAGCAGCTCGGTCACCACGGTGCCGGCGTCGCGCCGGGCCAGCTCGGCCTCGGGGGTGCGGACCAGGCGATGCGCGAGCACCGGGACGGCCACGTCCTTGACGTCGTCGGGCGTCACGAAATCCCGGCCGGCCAGCGCGGCCATCGCGCGGGCGGCGCGCACCAGGGCGATGCTGCCGCGCACGCTCGCGCCGAAGCGGACCGATGGATGGTCCCTGGTGGCGGCGGCGAGCCGGACCGCATATTCGGCTATCGCGTCGTCGACCCGCAGACGGCGCACCCGCTCGATGGTGTCGCGCAGCACGCCCGCCTCGACCACCGGACGCAGGTCCTCCGGCGACTCTCCGGCGCCGTCGGCCAGCACGATCCGCACCTCGTCGGCCGGGTCGGGGTAGCCCACCGAGAGCCGCATCAGGAACCGGTCGAGCTGCGCCTCGGGCAGCCGGAACGTGCCCTCCAGCTCGATCGGGTTCTGGGTGGCGACGACCAGGAAGGGGCGCGGCACCTCGTGCGTCTCGGCGTCCACGGTCACCCGCCGCTCGGCCATCACCTCCAGCAGTGCGGACTGGGTCTTCGGCGTGCCTCGGTTGATCTCGTCGGCCACCACCACGTTGGCGAACACGGCGCCCGGGTGAAACGTGAAGCTGTCACTGCCGGGCCGGAACACGCTGACTCCGGTGATGTCGCCCGGCAGCAGGTCGGGCGTGAACTGGATGCGGTGCCAGGAGCCGCCGATGCTGTGCGCGAGACAGCGGGCGAGCGTGGTCTTGCCGAGCCCGGGCACGTCCTCGATGAGCAGATGCCCCTCGGCCAGCAGCGCCGCTACCGCGAACCGCACCAGGCGCGGCTTGCCCCGGATGATCCGCTCGACGTTCTCGATGATCCGCGCCCCGACCAGCTGCCCCGTCACGGCTTCCGCTCCGGCCACACGATGCGGTTGGACTGGACGTCGTCGTTCTCGATCTCGATCCAGACCGTCTGCCCCACGCCGTTGAAGGGGAAATGGTGGCGCACAAGGAGATGGCCGTCCTGGTTCACGCCGAGCCGGGCGCCGATGTTGAACGCGCCCCAATCCGACGCCATCGGCTCGATGCCGACCTCGGAGTTCGGCGGGAAGCCGAACAGTTCCACCTGGACATATCCGCATTCGGGTGGACGGCAGTCATTGTCCCATTCCGTGTCCTCGCCGCGCGAGACGACGACCCAGCGGGTCGGCATGCTGGTCTCGATCGCGGCCGCGTCGCCGGTCCCGTTCTCGTTCCTCGCGGAAACCCTTATCGTGTACGGGATTCCGCGCGCAAGACCGGTCAGGGCGGTCTCGTGGACGTCGCCACCGACCTCGGTCGAGCCCCGGTCACCGGCCGCCGACTCCCAGCTCACCGCGTAGGCGGTGATCGCCGCGCCGTTCGGCGGGGCCGCGCCCCAGCTGAGGATGAGCTCGACGCCGCGCGCGACCGAGGACAGGCCGGGCACGGTGCCGGGGCGTTCGGCCGGTGGCACGGTCGGGCCCTGCGGGATCGTGGTGGTCTCGACCGGCGGGCCGGGACGGACCGGGCCCGGCTGCTGCGGTTCGGCCGGCGGCGGTGTGGCCGGCGCGGTCGGCATCCGGACCGGCGCCGTCGTTGCGCCCGTTGCGGGGTCCGAGTCCGAGCCCGGCGCCGCGCTCGTCGCGCCCGCGTGGGTCGCCGCGGTCGCCGGGCTCGTCGTGGTGGCCCCGACCGGCGCGGATGTCGCGGCTGCTGAGCCATCTGCCGCACCGGCCCCCGACGGACCCGCCTCCTCGGCGCCGCCCTGGTCGTCTACGACCACGACGTGCCGGCCGTCGCCGCTCTGTGCGTAGACCCGGCCGTCCTGGCCCTGGCGCAGCTGCGGGTCGCCGGTCGAGGCGGGCAGCCTGGTGACGTGTTGCCGGCGCCCGTCCGGAGTGTAGGTGTGGATCTGGCGCCGGCTCAGCTCCAGCAGCACGATCGATGACCGCCCGGCGACCGGGGTGGCCCACCGCCCGGCCGGGAGGGTGACCTGCCCGGCCAGCCCGTGCGCGTCCAGCAGGAGCAGTTCGCCGCCCGCGACCACCGCGATCCGGCCGTTCACCGCGGCCGGCGCCACCAGCGCGCCCGGCCGCAGGTCGGGGCCGAGGGCGGTCACCCGGCCCGGCCCGTCGGGGCTCAGCACGGTCATCGTGTCGTCGGTGAAATCGAGGAACACCGCGTTCGGACCCAGCACGCTGAGCGCCCCGGCGTGGCCGGGGGAGAGCTGCACCGGGCAGGTGGGCCGGTCGGTGCCGGGGGCGAGGTGGCAGAGCAGCCCGGTCCCGATGCGATGCAGCCAGAGGGTGCCGTCGGGGGTTGTCGCCGGCGGCCCGAGCGGTCCGCCCGCCTCGACCACCACCTCGTCGGCGCCCAGGCGCACCACCCGGCCCGACCCGCGATAGACCGCGTAGGGGCCGCCGGCCGCATCGACCGGCACCGGGCGCTCGGACGATGGCGCCGGCCGGGTGGCGGTCACGGCAAGACTCGACTTGTCGAGCTCGCGGATGTCGTCGGGGCCGATCACGTACGAGCTGCGCTCGCCCTCGACCACCTCGGTGCCGGGTTTCACCTCGTCCAGCTGGACCCGGGCGTCGATCGTGCGGCTCATGCCGTTGACGTGGAAGACCCGGTCGCCGGACGGGTCGGCGAACCACCGGCCGACCGAGGCGAACCGCAGAAGCGGAGCTGCCGGGCTCGCGCCGCTGACCGCCGCGGTGCCCGCGACCAGGCAGATCGCGCCCAGAAGGACCAGCGGCAGACGATTGCGGCGGCTCACTCGGGCAGCATAGACACATTTATACATGCCTCGTCCACGGTGGATACATTTGTTCATCCATCCTCGGCCGGCAGCGCCAGCTCGAAGATCGCCCCGCCCTCGTCGGCGTTGTAGACGCGCAGCGCGCCGCCGTGCGCCTCGGCCACCCAGCGTACGATCGACAGCCCCAGCCCGCTCGATCCGCCGGTGCTGTGGAAGCGTTCCCGGGTCAGCTCCGGGTCGACACCGGGGCCGTGGTCGGCGACGATCACCCGCCCGCCCGCCACCGTGATGTGCACCTCAGCCGCCTGGCCTGGAGCCTTGCCGTGGCGTAACGCGTTGTCGAGCAGGTTGCCGACCGCCCGGCGCATCAAGGCGGCGTCGGCCGTGACCCGGCTCGGCGCCGAGGTGACCGTCACCCGGGCATTGCCGGCCGGGGTCTCCTCGACCACGGCGCTGACCAGCTGGTCGAGCCACACCGGCTCCGGTTCGAGGGTCTGCACGCCGGCCGCCAGGCGGGCCCGGATCAGCACCCCGTCGACGATCGTGCCCATCCGCTGGGCCAGATCGACCGCCCGGGGCAGCAGCTCAGCCTGGTGGCCGGGGTTGAGCAGGGCCGTCTCGGCCAGGGCGCGAAGCGCGGCCACCGGCGTCCGCAGGTCGTGCGCGGCGTCGGCGAGCAGCACCTCCTGTTGCTCCAGGGCCGCAGTGACCGGGCGAAGCGCACGCGCGGCGAGCAGCCGGGCGGCCACGCCGACCAGGACCAGCAGCAGCAGGCAGCCCCCGGCGAGGACAGCGAGCATCCGGCGGTGGGCCGACTGCGCCGCCGACGCGTCGGCCACCGCGACCACGGCCCCGATGGCCTGCCCGTCCGGCTGCCGGAAGGGCTCGGCTTCGAACCGGATCGGGCGGCCGTCCTCGGCGGTCGCCCAGCCACTGATCAACCGCCCCGACGAGGCCGCCCGGCGGGCCAGCCCGGCGAGCAGCCCCTGGTCGACCGGCACGCACTGCCGCTTACTGAAGTGACCGCTGAACAGCACCGCCGTCCCGGGCAGCACGGCGAACTGCGGGCATTCGTCGTCGAGCGGATCGCGCAGCACCGCGGCTGTGGTGACCATGCCGTCGTAGCGGATCAGCCGGTTGATGCTGGCCGTGACCGTTCGCAATTGGCCGTCGAGCTCGGCCTCCCGGCGCGCGGAGTCCTCGCGGACCAGCAGGGTGCCGAGCACCACCAGCCCGATCGCCCCGGCGAGGCCGGTCCAGACGGAGATCCAGCGGGGCAGCGACCGCAGCCGCCCGGCGGCGGTCATGCTGTGCCCACCTTCCGCATGCCCTTCTGGCCCTCGCCTGCGGCCTGAGCGCGCACGTCGCGCGGCTGCCGCTCGGTGCAGGCGGTCATGCTGTGCCCTCCGCGATCCGGTAGCCGCGGCCACGGACCGTGTGGACCAGCTCGGGCTCACCCAGTTTGGTGCGCAGCCGGCGGACGACCGCGTCGACCACGTTGGACATCGGCTCGGTACTGGCGTCCCAGCAGTGCTCGATCAGCTCGGTGCGGCTCACCGCCTGGCCGGGCCGGGTCATCAGGTGTTCCAGCACGGCGAACTCCTTGCCGGTCAGGCCGAGCAGCACCCCGGCCCGGCGGGCCTGCCGGCGCGGGCAGTTCACCTCGAGGTCGGCGAACCGGAGCACGGCCGGTCGCGCGGTCGCGCCGCGACGGGCCAGATTGCGTACGCGAATGGTCAGTTCCGCCACCGAGAACGGCTTGACCAGGTAGTCGTCGCCGCCCAGCTCGAGACCGGCGACCACGTCGGCCACGGTGTCGCGAGCGGTCAGGAACAGCACGGGAACCGCCCAGCCGGCGCGGCGGCGTGCGCTCACATAATCGGCCGCATCGCCGTCGGGCAGCATCCGGTCGAACACGACACAGTCCGTCCGGCCCTCGGCCAGCACCGCGTCGGCCGCGGCGACGCTTGCGGCCTGACGCACCTCGGCGCCGCCCCGGGCCAGCTCGGCCGCCACCGCCAGGCGGAGATTGTCGTCGTCCTCCACCACCAGCACGCGCACGCCGCCTCCGCCCGGGCCTGTCATCGGATCCTCATGTGCCTCGATGGATGGTATTGACGTCGGCCGCCGGGCGGTGGCCGGGCGGGGGGTGTGTTCATGTTGTTCCACGTGCTCGGGCCGATCGAGGTGCACGCCGCGGGGGAGCCTCTCGCGGTGGCCGGCAAACCGGCGACGGTGCTGGCCACGCTTCTGCTGCACCGTAATGCGTGGGTCAGCCTGGACGAGCTGGCCGACCAGGTCTGGCCGCACGGAAGGGCGCCGCTGTCGGCGGTGGCCAACCTGCGGACGTACGTGTGGAGGCTGCGCCGGGGGCTGCCGGAACCGGGCAGGCTGGACCGGCTCGGCGACCTGTACCGGCTGCAAGCGCGGCCCGACGAGGTCGACGCCGGCCGGGCGGCCGAGATCCTGGGCGACGCGGCACGGGTCGCCGATCCGGCGGTGGGGCTGTCGATGGTGGACGAGGCGCTCGGCTGGTGGCGGGGCCGGCCGTACGCCGGTCTCCCGTTCGCGGTCGAGGCCGACCAGCTCAACGAGCTCCGCCTCGACCTGCGCGAGCTGCGCGCGGCGCTGCTGCCGGCTCTGGGCCGCCCGGCCGAGGCGGTCACCGAGCTGCGCACGGTGCTCACCGTCGCACCGCTGCGCGAGGCGGCCTGGGCCGGGCTGGTGCGCACGCTCGCCGCCGCCGGACGCCGGGCCGAGGCGCTGCTGGCATACCGGCGGGCGGCCGAACTGCTCGGCGCCGAGCTGGGCGTCGAACCGGGCCCGGAACTGGCCGCGGCCCGCCGCCTCGTGCTGGCCGGAGTCTGACCGTGCCGACCCTGGACGAGCGCGAGGCGATGCTCCTGGCCCTGCTCGCGGACGGCTTGACCGACGAGTCGGTGGCGATCCGGCTGGGCATCTCGGAGCGCACGGTCCGCCGCACGATGGCGTCGATCATGCTCCGGCTCGGCGCGCGCAGCCGTTTCCAGGCCGGCCTGATCGCCGCCCGGCTCGGCCTGCCCGCGCCCGCTACCGTGTGCACCTGTGCGGGTACTTGTCATCGAGGACGACGCCAACCTGCGCCTGTCCCTGGACGTGGCGTTGCGGGGAGCGGGCTTCGCGGTTGACGCCGTGGCCGACCTGCCCGAGGCGGACGAGGCGCTGGCTGTGCACGCGTACGACTGCGCGGTGGTCGACCGCATGCTGCCCTCGGGCGACGCCCTGCCCTACATCGCGGCCCGCCGCCGGTCCGGCTGGCATGTGCCGGTGCTGTTCCTGACTGGCCTTGACGTGCCGTCCGACCGGGTGGCCGGCCTGGCCTGGGCCGACGACTACCTGGGCAAACCGTTCGCGGTGCCCGAGCTGCTGGCCCGGGTCGGCAACCTGTGCCGCCGCGCCCCGGCCGCCCCCGCGCCGGTCCTGCGCCACGCGGGGGTCGAGGTCGACCCCGACCGCTGGGAATCCCGCCGCGACGGTCGCGCCCTGTCGCTGACCGGCAAGGAGTTCACCGTCCTGCAGTGCCTGGTCGTCGCGGCCGGTTCCGCGGTCACCCGGGCCGACCTGATCGCCGCGGCCTGGGACGAGATCGTGCCGCCGGCCTCCAACGTGCTCGACGTGCTGGTCGCCCAGTTGCGTCGTAAACTGGGCGACCCGCCGATCGTGCACACGGTCCGCGGCGTCGGCTATCGGCTGGGTCCCTGACCCGCCGCGGCGGGTCCCCCGAACCAGCATCGATACGATGATCACCAGCGACCCGCTCCTCGTCACTCGAATGGATTGGAGACCGGCTCGTATCTCCATCTGCGGGTGGTCTCGTTGAATTTGGACCGGTAGAAAGTGACGCGGTTCCAGCACGCCGAATTTTGACTGATCATCCATAGTTCCCAGTTCGTCCACAGCTGCGGTGAGCCCTCCCCGTGGGTCCGCGAAGGATTCAACAGGGCGCCCGCCCGGGCGAACTCTCGCACCGCTGCGTTGGTCCCTCCGGTTCCGTCGAGGTTGACAACGATTTGTGTCGACCCGTCATCTATATAGCTGCGGACATGTTCGTACCATTCTTTGCCTGCTGGCCAACCCCGAGAGGTCGTGGCGTTGATGTCGTCCTGCTGGGCGAACTCCTCCAGGCCGTACGATGTCAATCCGAGGGCGATCCGATTACAGCCCTCGATCACGTTGTGGACCAGGAGCGGCGTCGAACCGGCCATCACGAAGTAGGTGTGGATCTTCGCGACCTCGAAGTTGTAGACCGACGTTTCGACCAGCCGGGCATCGGCATCCAGAAGTTCTACCTGGGCGCCGCTTGACGTGCGCAGATGATTCCCCGGCCGGAGATCGCCCGCCTCGACCCACTTCCGGGTGTCCGTGCGCCAGAACAGGTGGCCCGCGGTCGAGCTGATCCGGCCCACACCGTCGGCGTCGGCGACGGTGAGGTCGACCAGCTCCTCCCGGCCATGCCCGGGAATCAGCTGCGTCACCGGCTCCGGCGCCGTGACGCCGGTGGCCGGGTCAGTGGCGAGCACCAGATCGCCGACGTCTACGTCCTCGATCGGCTCGGTCGAGGAGTCGGCCAGCAGAACCCGGGTGCCGGCCAGGAAGCTGTGCGGGTTCCGGCACTGCCGCGCGTGCTCGGCGATCTCCCTCAGCTCGTTCAGCCGCTCGACCGCGTGCAGGCTCTCCTCGAAGAAGCGGAGGAGTTTGGGGATGATCCGGCCGAGCTTCTCCGCGACCGTGTAGAGCCGCGTCCACGGCACGAACATCAGCAGGCTCCACAGGCAGGCCTCGATGTCGCCGTCCCGGAAGCACGCGATCAGGTCGGGGACGCCCGTCAGGTCGAGCAGGAGACCTTCGCCCTCGCGCGCGAGGAACTCCATGATGTCCTCGCCGGACACCTGCTTGAGGTGGTTCCACTCGTCGACCTGGGCGGGGGTCAGATAGGGCAGCACCGTATCGCTGTCCGGGGGATCGTCGTTGCCGGCCGGACGGGTCAGCCATTGGATCGTCTGCGCCCGGTTCGCGTCCTCGGCCTGATAGGCGGCCTTCTGCGCGTCGATGGCGTGTTGCAGCGCCTGTTCGGCCGCGGTCGCCGCGCTGTCCGCCGATCTCTGCGCGGCCTCGGCGAACTGCTGGGCCTTGATCGCCTCCGTCTCGGCGGTCGTCGCCGCGCTGCGCGCCGTCGCCGCGTCCCGCTCCGCAGCCTGCGCGGCCGCGGCGGCCCGGTTGGCGTCGGCGCGGGCGTCGGCCGCGGACCGGCCGGCGATCGCCGCGTCGCCGGCGGCCGCGTCGGCCGCGCTGCGTGCGCCCCGCGCATCCGCCTTGGCCTGGGCATCCGCCTCGGCGGCTCCGGCTGCCGCAGCGCGGGCGGTGGCCGCTTCGGCCGCGGCGTCGGCGGC
>NZ_JBEZXZ010000261.1:0-10249 GCF_040638275.1 Actinoplanes sp. NPDC026623
GCCCAGTATTTGGGCCGGGTTCCGCCGGCGCAGTCGGGGATGACGGTGCCGTTGTTGTCCTTGGCCTCGTCGTTGCCCCAGCGGCTGAGGTAGTACGCGGAGACGTACTGTCCGGCGGGTCCGGTGTCGGGGTCGGTCTTGAGCCACCAGTGGTTGTAGCTGCTGCCGGTGCCGATCTGGCGGCCCCAGGTTTTGCAGAAGACGTAGTTGGTGCCCTGGTTGAGGGTTCCGGTCTGCGTGGTGCTGGTCGCCGAGGCGTAGACCGGCGCGCTGGCGCTGGTGTCCACCCAGTACTTGCCCGGACTCGAACCGCCGCACCCGTTGGTGCTGGTGAGCGACTTGGAGTTGTAGCTGCCGGGGTACGGCGCCAGCGACGCGCCGTCGATCACGATGCTCTGGCCGACGCCGTTGTACAACTGCTCGTAGTGGATGTGCTCGCCGGTGGAGTTGCCGGTCGTGCCGGTGACGCCGATCTGCTGGCCCTGCGCGACGTACGCGCCGTCGCCGACCGAATAGGCCTGCAGGTGGAAGTAATAGGTGTGCCAGCCACCGCCGTGGTTGATGTCGATGTAGTTGCCGGCGCCGCTGGGCTGGGAACGCCGCGCCGCCGTGCCGGCCGCCGAGGCCAGCACCGGGGCGCCCGCCGTCGTGCCGCCGTCGTTGCGGATGAAGTCCAGCGCCTGGCGCACCTCCTGGCTGTGGTGCGAATAGGTCCATCGCTGCCCGCACGGGAACGGCGCCTTGAAGCTGGGCGTGGCCGCCTGTGCGGGCGTCGCCGCCGCGGTGCCGGCGAGCACGGCGCCGAGCGCGACCGCGACGCGGGCGAGTAGGAATCTGGCTCGCATGGGTGTCCTCCGGGGATTGGGGGAAGGCCGGGATGCGTGATGCAGCCTCGCGCGGGCGGCGCCCCGGGGGAACCTGCAAGGTTGCAGGTTCCCATCGATGAACTCCGTGCTTCGCCATGGCGCCGGACAGCGATCGCTGTGAATAATGGCCCGTGGTCGGCCACGAAACGCGGGAGAGCCATGGAGCGGGACACCTGCACCGTGCGGGTGCCGACGGGATACCGCGTCGGCGGCTGGTGCGTGGGGAAAGCCCTGGCCAGCGGCAGCTGGAGCAGCGTCTACCGCGCCGCGCGGGTCGGTGCCGGGGTTGAGGACCAGCCGCGCGAGGCCGCGCTCAAATTCATCGCGACCGGCACCCTGACCGCCCGCCAGCTCAGTCACCTCGCGGACATGACCAGCCGCGAGGTCGCGGTGCACCGCCACGTCGAGCACCCCGGCCTGATCCGGGTGCTGGACGTCCTGGTCATCGACGATCCGGCCAACCCGGCGCTCGACGGCGGGACCGTCCTGGCCCTGGAGCTCGCGGCCGGGTCCGCGGCCGCGGCGCTGGACCGGGCGGGCGGCGCGGGGCTGCGGGAAGCACCCCGGATCATCGCCGAGACCTGCGCCGCCCTGGCGTACCTGCACCGGGCGGGCTGGGTGCACGGCGACCTCAAGCCGAGCAACATCCTGCTCATGCCGGACGGCTCGGTGCGGCTGGCCGACTTCGGGCTGGCGGCGCACCTCGACGGCACCCACGCGTACCTGCCGCCCGGCGGCACCTCCGACTTCGTGCCACCGGAGCGGTGGGCCGAACCGGTGCGGCCCCGCGGCACGCCTGTGCGGCAGACCGCCGACCTGTGGGCGCTCGGCATCTCCGCGTGCCTGCTGCTCACCGGCCGGCTTCCCTTCCCGGGGGTGACCTCGCGGGCGCGCGCCGCCGCGGCCGCCGGCTACGCGAGCGGCAGGGCGGCGCTCAACCTGCCGGACGTGCTCACCGAGCCGTGGCGGCGCTTCATCGCCGACTGCCTGGCGCCGGACCACGCCAGCCGCAAGCGCTACGACGCCGCGACGATGCACCGGCGGGTGCTGGAGATCGTCGCGTCCCCGGGCGGCGGACGGCCGGGCCCGCTCCGGCGGGCGCTGGCCTCGCGGCCCGGCGTCGCCGCCGCGGTGGGACTGCTCGGCGCCGCCGGGATCACCCTCGCGGTCCTGTGGCCGCGGCCCCCGGCGGGGCAGCCCGTGCCGCAGGCCTCGGCGCCGCCGCCCGGATACGACCGCTACTTCCGTACTGACGCCGGCATTCCGCCGGCCTACTACGAGCTCATCGTCCGGGCGGGCGTGATGTGCCCGGAGAACAAGGCCGTGACGCCGTGGCTGGTGGCGGCGCTGCTCAAGGCCGAGAGCAACTTCGATGCCGGGCTGTCCGATCCGGCCGCCGACGAGTACGGCATCGCGCGCTGGACTCCGGCCGTACTCAAGTTCTACCTGCCGCCCGGGGAGCGGGACCGGATTCCCCCGCCGCCCTTTCCGCCCGAGGTGTCCATCCCCGCGGTGGGCAGATACCTGTGCTCGATGGCGCCCGCGCTCGAGGAGGTGCCGGGCAGCCCCGAGGAGAACCTGGCCGCCGCCTACCGGACCTCGGCGGACGTGGTGCGCGCCGCCGGCGGGGTGCCGCGCAACCGGCCCAAGCTGACGCGTTACATCGAGCGCCTGCGCGCGGCCCTCACCCGGTACCGCCCGGTCGCGCCGTTCCCCTCGGCCTCGTGACGGCTATCCGGCGAGCAAGGCCAGGTGCTCCCCGCGTACGAGATCGAACTGCAGCGCCAGCGACACCAGCGCGCTGCGCTGCCAGTCGGCCTTGGTGTTCTCCGCGTCGGCCGGGGTCTTCACCCGCAGCTTCTCGCGGGCGAGGTAGCCGATGTGGAAGTTGACCGCCGCCCGGGTCAGGCCGGCCGCGGCCGGCACCCCGGCGAGCCGCTCCAGGATCTCCGGCGCGGTGGGGATGACCGGGCTGGAGGGGTTCCGCAGCCGCGGCTCGCAGAGCGCCAGCAGGATCAGGAAGTACTTCGCGGTCTCGTCCATCGGGAACGAGGTGCGCGTGGCGTCGGCCGAGCCGTCGGGGGCCTCGGCGATGTCGGCGTAGGCGTGCTGGG
Source organism: Actinoplanes sp. NPDC026623 (assembly GCF_040638275.1). Classification (NCBI taxonomy): domain Bacteria; kingdom Bacillati; phylum Actinomycetota; class Actinomycetes; order Micromonosporales; family Micromonosporaceae; genus Actinoplanes; species Actinoplanes sp. NPDC026623. The sequence goes on from NZ_JBEZXZ010000261.1 coordinate 2,981, forward strand.
GGGCGAAGACGTAGAAGGCGGCGGGACGGTCCGCGCCGGGCACCACGACCCGGGAGAACTCGAACGGTACGGGCATCTCCAGCCGGCGCGGCGCCACCTTGATGAACTCGCCGCCGCCCTCGGGGTTCTCGATGACGTAGGTGCGGCGGGCGCTCAGGTTGCTCACCAGCCAGTGATCCTCCACGGCGAGAATGCGGCCCGCCACCCGCGAGATCGCCGCGTCCGGCAGGACGATGTCCACCGGCGACTGCGGCGCGCCGCGGCCGAACGTGGCCGCCTGACCCGGCGCCAGCTCACGCACGCTGGGGGGATCGTCACAGCTCTGCACGATGACGCCGGCCATCCACACGTTCGCCTCCACCTCGAGCCGCCACCGGCAGAGTACGCGGCGCCCGCACCGGTCAGACGATCAACCGGTTGGCGGCGGCTGCCCCGGCCCCGGCCAGTGCGCCGGCGGGTACGGGCAGGGCGGCGGCGCCGGATATCCGTGGAACGGCGCCGGATATCCGTGGAACGGCGCCGGATATCCGTGGAACGGCGCCGGGTGGCGGTACAGCGGCGCGGGCCGCCACGGGCGGAAGAACCGGTGCGAGGTGCTGGTCAGCAGCAGGACGACGGTCGCGACCGCGAGCAGCAGCGCCACGATGACGGTGACCATGCCCAGCACGTCGAACGCGACCGACCAGCCCTTGCCGTCCAGGCGATCCAGCCTGGCGTAGAAGTCCGAGCCTTCCCAAGCGGTGAAGGACTCGTCGTCGGTGAGCTCCTCGCCGTCGGTGAAACCGTCGCCGGGTGCCGCCGTGATGAGCCCGACCAGCAGCAACCCGAACAGGCTGCCGAAGACGCACGCCAGCGCGCCCAGCAGCACCGGGGCGCCGATCCCCACCAGGGTGAGGATCCGCGCGACGTTGCTGCCCCGGCGCACCCAGATCGCCGTGATGCCGAGCCACGCCGCCAGCAGCAGCGCCGGCACGGCGGTGAGCAACGCGCTGGACAGGTTCGCCGCGCGCTCCGACCCCGCGTCGTCGCCGCCGGAGGTGGCGGCCCGGGCGGCCTGGTCGATCAGGGCGTCGTAGTGAACGGCGTCGGCGATCGCGACCCCGACCATCAGCAGCAGCGTCCCGGCGAGGGCGACCTGGAGCGCGAACGCCACGGTCACGGCGGCGGGCCGGCGGAGGGCGGCCGGGGTGTCCGCGGAGATGGCTGGCTGAGTCACGACCGCACGCTACGGATCTGGAACCGGTTCCGGCACGGCCGGTCGGCCACTCCTGGATCAAGAAATGGGCGGAAGTATGTCGAATTTGCGCTGCTCGCGCCGCCGGCTGGCGACCTGCATCGACGGCCGTGCCCCGGACGCCGCCGCCGGCGGCCTCGTCGTGGCCGCCGACGAGGAGACCCACGCCGACCTGCTGAGCCTCATCGCGGTGAAGGGCGTCACTGCCACTTGATCGGTACGCAGTTGCCGGTCTTGTAGGTGCCGTTGTCGTCGGGCACGAGGCCGTGCTGGGAGTTCGCGACCCGGGCGCACACCTTCGGGGCGTGGCCGATGGCCTTGACGAAGGCCGGCTCGTCCGTCCCGATCACCGACGGCTGCTCGTCGTCGACGTACCAGGTCCCCTGCTGGTCCTCGGGGGCCTGCTCGCCCATGATCTCGTCCGGCGGGTTCGTGCCGTCGCTGCCCCAGATGTGCAGGTGCCATCCGCCGGACTTGGAGGGCTGGGCGCCGCCGAACTCCGCGTTGTACTCGACGGTGAATGTGCCGTCGGCGACCTTCGCCGAGGTGAGGCAGACCCAGCGCGGGTTGTTCTTGATCTCGTCCGTGCACTGCTCGTCGGCCGGGATCGTGGCGGCCTGGCCGTTCGCCGCGGCGGGTTTGCCGTCGCCCTTGTCGTCGCCCTTGGTCAGCGCATAGCCGGCCACGCCGGCGGCGAGCAGCACGAGCAGCGCGGCACCCGTTGCGATCAGGGCGCCCCGGCGCCGGCCGGCCGGCTTCGAGGTCGCCGGGGAATCGAGCCCCTGCGCGGCCGAGGCCGACACGAACGTCCGGGCCCGCGCGGACTGGGCGGCCGGGCGGGCGGCGGGCGCCGGCAGGCCCATGTTGCCGACCACGGTCGGGGCGGCGGCACTCTGCGACGACGGATAGACACGCGTTGCCGGAGCCGGTGCCACGGGCTCGGCGCGGTACGTCACCGGCGCCGGCCTGGCCGCCGGGGTCGCGGCGGCAACGGGCCGCGCGGGCTGGACCGGGGGCGCCGGAGCGGCCGGCGGGGTCGCGGGTGTCGCCTGCCGGCGGGGCGGAATCTGGACCGGCGGCGCGGCGGCGGCGGGCTTCGCGAGCGTCCCGCCGGCCAGCCAGGCCGCGCCGAGCGCGACCGAATGCTTGGGATGGGCGTCGACCACCACCGGCCGGCCCAGCTCCGAGCCGACCAGCTGGGCGACGATCGGCATCCGGGACGAGCCGCCGACGAGCAGCACCGAATGCACCTGCTCCGGCGTGCAATCGGCCGACCGCAGGGCCCGCTGCAGCGCCTCGACGGATCCGTGCAGCGCCGGGCGGACCATCGCCTCGAACTCGGCCCGGGTGAGCCGGATCTCGGTGGACACGTCCGGCAGCAGGACCGGGATGGTCGTGTCGGTGTCCGAGGAGAGCGCCTCCTTGGCCTGCACGCACTCGTCCCGCAGCCGGGCCACGGCGTTGATCGCCGCGGAGTCGTCCTCGTCGAGCGCCTCCAGCTTGCCGTCGAGCGCCGTGCGGACGTGGTTGAAGACCGCGGCGTCGAAGTCGGTGCCGCCGAGCCGTTCGATGCCCTCGGGCTGGCCCATGACCTCGAACCCGGTCGCGGTCTTGCGCAGCACCGCGGCGTCGAAGGTGCCGCCGCCCAGGTCGTAGACGGCCACGACGGTGCCCTGCTCGACACGCTGCTGCTGGGTGTAGTTGACCGCCGCCGCCTCGGGCTCGGTCGTGTAGATCACCGGCAGGTCGAGGTCGGCCATCCGCGCGGCCTGGCGCATGAGATCCATCTTGTACGGACCCCAGTTCGCGGGGTGCGTGATGCAGATCGCGGCGGGCGCGCCGCCCTCCCGGCGGGTCACCTCGTCGACCACCGACCGCAGCAGCCGCGACATCAGGGCCTCGGCGGATTGCGGCACGCCGCCGAGCAGGTACGGAGTGGTGTCACCGAGGCGGCGCTTGAACTCGCGTGCCACCCGCTGCGGCTCGGAGAATCCCCTGCGATGCGCCGCGTCTCCGGTCAGGAACGTCTCGTCCTGCCGCAGCAGGACCACCGACGGGATGGCCGCACTCCGGTCGCCGAGCGAGACGGTCTCCGCCCGGCCGTCCCGCCAGATCGCCGCCGCCGTGAACGTGGTTCCGAGGTCAATTCCAAGCGCGTACATCGATGGATGCTCCGATTATGATCATCAATACCAGGTTCGTCAGGTCGTCGCGCGGCGGGTCGCGGCTCTTACGGTACTCACCACAAGCTCATCGAAGCCGTCGTCTGTCGTCGATCATGCCCTCGCAGGATCGGACGGCGACCCGCGCGGCTACGGCCATCTCCGCCGAGGTCAGGGGATTCTCGGCGCGGCGCTGCCAGCGGGCCAGCGCCGCGTCCGCCGCCGCGTCCAGCTCCGCGCCGGACGCGTCCGGCGGCAGCCGCAGCCGCTGGTGCACGGCGGCACCGGCGCCGCCGATGAGCTGCTCCAGCTCGGCGACGACGTCGGGCTTGCCGGTCACCCATCCGGAACGCAGGCTGGACAGCACCCGCAGCTCGTTGAACGGGTGCGCCGAGGCGATGATCTCCTCGACCGCGCCGGCGATCTTGTCGCTGCCCGGCCGGGGGCTGACGCGGGTGACCTCGGCCACGGCGAGCAGCGCGGACCGGGACTTGAGCACGTCGCGGCGTTCGAAGAACAGCGAGCCGAGCACCTCCCGGAGCTGCGCCAGCCCGCTGCGCTCGGTCAGCTCCCGGGCCAGCTCCGTCGCGGTGCCGCAGGTGCCGTGCCGCAGCAGGGCCGCGGACAGCCGCAGCCCGAACAGACCGAACCGGCCCAGCAGCGACTCCCGCTCGATCGAGGTCATGCCCAGCTCCGGCATGGTCTGCACGAACCGGTCGGCGGAGAGCAGCAGCTGCTCGGCCTGGGCCACCGGCAGCTGCGAGATCCGGCGCAACCGGGCGAACTCCACCTCGGTCAGGGTCGTCGCGGTCTCGGCGAGCAGGCCGGCCACGGGCACGACGGACTGCACCAGCCGCCGCACGCTCGGGGTGGTGCTCAGCCGGCCCGCGATCCGGCGCGCCGACGCCATCGCGTCGAGCCGGCCGACGGCGATCTCGTCGGCACGGGACAGGACCCCGATGGCGTTGACCGGATTGGGCCGGGACACCTCGACGTCGTGGAAGGCGCGCAGGAACTCGACGTCGTTGCTGTGCAGGTGGCGCATCAGATAGATGACGGCGTCGGCGGGGGTCTCCTCGTCGTCCGGCGCCAGCAGGTTCCAGGAGCGCAGCGAGGTCTTCTCGGACAGCGACCCGATACCCGGGGTGTCGATCAACGTCACCGTCCGCAGTGCCTGCGACGGCCAGCTGACCTGCAGCTGCGCCACCTCGTCCACGTCGAGGTCGCCCAGGTCCATCTCGATGGCGCCGTCCTCGCGGCTGAACCGGAGCTGCCGCGGCGGACCCTGGTAGGGATGGGCCGTCACCTGATAGGTGTGCCCGTCGGAGTACCAGGTGACGATGCGGGTGCACTCGCCCGCGTCGGTGGGCGCCAGGCGCTCGCCGACCAGGGCGTTGAGCAGCGTCGACTTGCCGGCCTTGATGCGGCCGGCGACGGCCACCCGCAGCGGCTCGTCGAGCCGGTCGCGCACGGCGGCGAGCCGCCGCTCGTACGGCGTGCCGCGGTACACGTCGAGGGCCTGGCCGAGCGCGGCCCGCGTACGGTCGATCAGGCTCATCCGGTCACCGCGCACGACCGCCGCCCGAGCATCCGGATCCTCAACTCGGACCCCACATCCTCACGTCGCTGCTTCCCGGTCTGCCTCGGTGCGTTCCGTTGCCTGGTGTGCACTGACCGTGGTCCGGCCTGGCAGACGCCCCGAGCATGCCACCCAGGAACAAGCCTCGTGGAGCGCGGGCTCGCGGAGCAAGGCGCCGGGCGGTCTGGTATCGCTCGGCCGAACGGCCCACCGGGCGGCACCGTGGAGCCACGATGCCTTTCGGCTTTCCGACAGCGTTGTGTCGGAACGTGGCCAGGGGGTTCACGCTGAGCACATCCGTAAACTGCCAGGTCGACGGGGGCTAGGAGGGAACAGCACGGGTGACTGTCGTGGTGGGAGTGGACGGCGCCGGGCGGACCCGCCGGCTCGGCGAGATCGCCGCGGCCGCCGGCCGGCCGTTCGTTCCCGTGATCTTCACGACGGTCGGCGACCTGGAGGCGTTGCTGGCCCGCGCCGGCTCCGAGGGCGCGATGGTCCTCGTCGACGACGCGCACCGGCTGCCACCGGAGGCGCTGCGGGTGCTGGCCGCCGCCGCCCGCGGCGGGACGCCGATGGTGATCGCCCGCCGCCCCACGATCGACGGGCCGGAACTGGCCGAGCTGGACGAGGCGGTCGCCGCCACCGGAACGGTCGAACACCTCGGCCCGCTCGACACCGAAGCCCTCTGCGCGCTGGTCACCGCCGCGATCGGCCGGCCGCCGACGGCGGAGCACGTGGCCGCGGTGCGGACCGCGTCGGCGGGCCTGGCCGCCGTGGCCGAGGCGGTGGCCGCCGCACCGGACGGCACGCCGCCCGCGCTGGTAGCCCGGCTGCAGCGCCGGCTCGCCGGGCCCGGCCGCGACACCGCGGAGCTGGCCGTGATCCTCGCGCTCGGTGTGGAGCTCGACGACGACGTCGTCTGCGCGGCGGCCCGGCTGGAACCGGCGCGGGCGGCGGCTGCGACGCGGGCGCTGCGCGACCAGGGGCTGCTGACGCCCGACGGCGAGCGAATGATCCCGGCGGTCGCCCGCGCGGTGCTCGCCGACCTGTCGCCGCCGGAGCGCCGGCGGCTGCACGACACCGTGGCGGCGGCCCTGCTGGCCACCGGCGCCGACCCGGTCCTGGCCGCGGAGCAGCTGCGCGCGGCCCGCGCGCGTACCCCAGCGGCGGCCGACGTCTACACCCGCGCCGCCGACCGGCTCCGCTTCGCCGCGCCCGGTGCCGCCCTGTCCTGGTACGACGAGGCGCTCAACGCCGGCGCCGATCCGGCCGTCGTCGCCGCCGGCCGGGCCGAGGCGGCCATCCTGCTCGGCCTGCCCGTCGACCTGGACGTGGCGACGGCATCGCAGTCCGACGCGGCCCGGCTGGCCCTGGTCGCCGGCGCCGCCGCGGCACACGACGGCCGGGCCGGGCGGGGGGCCGAGGCGCTGCGGAGCATCGGCCCGCCCGGCCCGGTCCTGGCCGGTCCGGCGCTGATGGCCACCGGTCAGCCGGAACCGGCGCGCTCGGCGGCGACCGGCCCGGCCCCGTTGCCGCTGCGCCGCCTCGCCGAGGCGGCGCTGGCGATCGGCGACCCCGCGACGGCCCTGCCGATGCTGATCGAGGCGGCCGAGGCCTGCGAGCAGGCGCCGCCGGCGGTCCTGCTGCCCGACCTGCCGCACGCGCTCGGCGCGCTGGTCGCGGTGACCGCCGGCGACACCGCGACCGCCGAGCACCTGCTGGAGCGCGCGCTGACGTCCGGTGCCGGCGGGCCCGTCGCCCAGAACCGGCACCGGCTGCTGCTGGCCTGGGTGCGGCTGCGGGCCGGCCGATACGACACGGCCCTCGCCGAGCTGCAACGACTGTCCGGCGCGCCGCTACCGGGCCGCGAACGCCTGGTGTTCGCCTGCCTCACCGCCGGGATCGCCCGGCGCCGGGGCGACATCGCCCAGCTCCGCGCGGCGTGGGCGCTCGCCGAGCCGGTACTGGCGCGGCGCGCGGTCGACCTGTTCCAGCTGGAGATGGTCGAGGAACTGCTGGTCGCCGCCGCCCGGCTGCGCCACCACCGGCGGATCACGCCGATCCTCGACGACCTGGACGCGGTCGTCGACCGGCTCGGCCGGCCCGAGGCCTGGGCGGTGTCGCTCGGCTGGATCCGGCTGCAGATCGCCGTCGTCGGCGAGGACCAGCCGGCCGCGGCCGCCGCGGCGAGCCGGCTCGGCGGCCTCGAACCCGGCGGCGCCCGCCAGCGGGCCCAATGCCGTGCGGCCACCCGGTGGGCCGCCGCCCTCGCCGGCGAGGTGAGCCCGGACGAC
>NZ_JBEZXZ010000262.1:0-10163 GCF_040638275.1 Actinoplanes sp. NPDC026623
GTGGGCCGGCTCGCGGGCCAGGATCTGGGCGGCGTGCCCGATCGCCTCGCCGTGGCGCCCGGCGGCGAGCAGCAGCTCGGCCAGGTGCAACCGCAGCGGCAGGTCGTCGGGCCGGGAGGCGACCGCCGCGGTCAGGCTGTCGATCAGGGTGTCGCTCATGAGAGGCGATTATGCCCGCCCGCCGCGGCGAGCCGGTGAGGTCAGGTGTTGCGGGCCAGGAAGTCGCGGATCAGGGCGGTCGCCTCGGCCGGCCGGCTCTCCAGCAGGAAGTGGCCGCCGTCCAGCAGGTGGATCTCCGCGTCCGGCACGTCGTCCCGGAACGCCTCGGCGCCCGCGGGACCGAAGATCTCGTCGTTGCGGCCCCACACGGCCAGCACCGGCGGCCGGTTCTCCCGCAGGTACCGGTGCAGCCTCGGGTAGAGGGCGAGGTTCGTCGCGTAGTCGGCGAAGAGCCGCACCTGGACCGCGTCGTTGCCGGGCCGCGAGACCTGCGCGTGGTCGTGCGTCCAGGTGTCCGGGCTGACCACGCTCGGATCCGGCACGCCGTGGGTGTACTGCCAGCGGATCGCCTCGAGGTCCAGCGCCGACCGCACGCCGGCCTCGTTGTCCGGGCCGGGGTGCCGCCAGAACTCCCGGATCGGCTTCCAGAACTCCTCGACCAGGCCGGCCTCGTAGCCGTTGCCGTTCTGGGTGATGATCGCGGTGACCGGCGCCTCCGGCCGCAGCGCCAGCCGCCACCCGATCGGCGCGCCGTAGTCCTGCACGTAGATCGCGTAACGCGGCACGCCGAGCCCGCGGAGCAGGCCGGCGGTGAGCTCGGCGAGCGCGTCGAAGCTGTAGTCGAACCCGGTCGCGGCCGGGGCGTCGGAGTGGCCGAAGCCGAGGTGGTCGGGCGCTATCACGTGCCAGCGGTCGGCGAGCGCCGGTATCAGCTCGCGGAACATGAACGAGCTGGCCGGGAAGCCGTGCAGCAGCACGACGGTGGGGGCGGCGGGATCGCCGGCCTCGCGGTAGAAGAGCCGGTGGCCGTCGACGGTGGCGTAGCGGTGATGCACCGACACGATAACCTCCATGAGGTCTTGAAGTGGTTAGTGCGAGCCAAGCACTCCGGCTGTTAACCTGTCAAGGCCTTCAAGGGGGTTACATGACGGACGAGGACGTGCTGCTGTGGGTGCTCAACAGCACCCCGATGGTGGACGGGCGGCCCACGGACCTGCTTGCCGACCGCGCGGCCCTGGCCGGCGCCGGCGGCGTGGGCAGCGCGGCGGAGCTCACGGCGGTGCGCGACGCCCGGGAGCTCCTGCAGGCGGTCGTGCGCGGCGAGCGGCCGCCCGGGTCGCTCGCGCCGCTGCTCGACGGCGTCGACCGGCGGCCCGAGGTCGACGAGGGCGGGCTGCACTGGCGGCTGCGCGCCCCCGCCGACCGGCTGCTCGCCGTCCGCGCGGTGCTCGCCTGGGGCCGCCTGCGGGAGCAGCACCCGGGCCGGCTGCGCCCGTGCGCCAACGGCGAGTGCCGGCTGTTCCTCGTCGACCACAGCCGGGCCGGCACCGCCCGGTGGTGCTCGATGGCGACCTGCGGAAACCGGATGAAGGCACGCCGGCACCAGAGCCGCGGCCGCGCCTAGGCCGCCACCGCCAGGGAGTCGAAGAACGCGATGACGTCGGCGGCCAGGTCCGCGGGCACCTCGAGGGCGGCGAAGTGGCCGCCGCGCGGAAGCTCGCTCCAGTGCCGGATGTCGTGGCCGCGCTCGGCCAGCGGGCGCACCGCCAGCACGATGTCGTGCGGCAGCACGGCGACGCCCATCGGCACCGGGCACCGCACGCCCTGGCCGCCCTCCTTGGCGAGCCGGGCCGACGAGCCGGCCGTGCGGGTGAACCAGTAGATCGACACGTCGGTGAGCAGCACGTCGTCGCTGATGGCCGACGCCGGGTCGACCCACTCGGTGAACTTCTCGGCGATCCAGGCGAGCTGGCCGACGGGCGAGTCCGTGAGGGCGTACGAGATGGTCTGCGGCCGGGTCGCCTGCAGCACCTGATAGCCGGGCCGGTTCGCGGCGAAGGCCACCATCCGCTCGACCCGCTCCCGGTCCGGCCCGGACAGCCCGGTGGCCGGCCCGGGCGTCGGCAGGTAGTTGACGTGCACCCCGACCACCCGGTCGGGCGCGACGGCACCCAGCGCCCGCGCGACGCCGGAGCCCCAGTCGCCGCCGTGCGCGCCGAACCTCGGGTAGCCCAACCGGGTCATCAGCTCGGCGAACGCCCCGGCGATCCGCCCCAGATCCCATCCACGCTCCCCCGTGGGCCCGGAGAAGCCGAAGCCCGGAATCGACGGGATCACCAGGTGGAAGCGGCCGGTCAGCGGCTCGGTCATGTCGAGGAACTCCAGCACCGAGCCGGGCCAGCCGTGCAGGAGCACCAGCGGCAGCGCGTCGGGGTTCGCGGACCGGACGTGCAGGAAGTGCACCCGCTGCCCGTCGATCTCGGTGACGAACTGCGGGTACGCGTTGAGCGCCGCCTCGTGCGCCCGCCAGTCGTAGCCGGTGCGCCAGCGCTCGGCCAGCTCGCGGACCCGGGCGAGCGGTATGCCGTAGTCCCAGCCCGCGCCGGGCAGCTCGTCGGGCCAGCGGGTGCGGGAGAGGCGGTCGGCCAGGTCGTCGAGATCGGCCTGCGGTACGTGGACCCGGTAGGGGTGGATATCGTTCATGCGACTAACGTTAGTCCGACTAACGTTAGTAAGGCAAATGTTAGCCTGCACACATGGACGATCTACCGAGCCGGCTGCTGACCCGGACCGCGGCCCTGGCCGGGCGCCTCGTCACCGAGCGCTTCGCCGAGATCGGCGCGCGCGGCTACCACTACCGGCTGCTCACGACGCTGATCGAGGACGGCCCGGCCAGCCAGGCCGACCTGGGACGGCGCACGGACATCCACCTCAGCGACATGGTCGCGGCGCTCAACGAACTGTCGGAGGGTGGCTACGTGGAGCGCCGGCCGGACCCGGCGGACCGGCGCCGCAACACCGTGACGGTGACCCCCGAGGGCCGGCGGCGCGCCGAGGCCCTGGCCGCCCGGGCCGCGGAGATCCAGGAAGAGCTGCTCGCGCCGCTGTCGGCCGCCGAGCGCGGTGAGTTCGTGCGGCTGCTGCACCTGGTCAGCTCAGCCGCGGCTGAAGGCTGAGCGCCACGTCGAGGGCCTGACCGGGCGCCCAGTCGTCGCCCTGCGCGTCCCAGACCTCCGACAGCACGGCCTGCACGAAGCCCCACGCGACGACGCGTTCGATCGGCATGTCGAGACCGTCGGCGAACTGCTCGATCCGCGCCGGCAGCAGGTCGAGCACCGGCTCGTCGCCGTCGAAGGGGTTGTAGAGCACCGCGCCGACCTCGTAGCCGGGGTCGCCGAGCAGGCCGTGCGGGTCGATGGCCAGCCACGGCTCCCGGGTCCCGGCCAGCACGTTCTCGTGGTGCAGGTCGCCGTGCAGGACGACGCGGCGCTCGGCGGAGGCACACAACTCGTCGAAGAGACCGGCGGCCCGCTCGACCAGGCGGCGCGGAATCGGGCCGTCGCCCGGGAAACGCCGCAGGTGCGCGGCGAAGTCGTCGCGGTACGAGGTCAGTTCCGCACAGGCCAGGCCGGGCGGCGCGGGCCGGTGCAGGCGCCGCATCGTGTCGATCAGGACGGCGGTCGCCCGCTCGTCGTGCTCCGCCACCAGGGTGCGCAGCGTGTGCCCGGGCTCCACCCGCTCGAGCAGCAGGGCGCCGCGGTCCTCGTCGCGGTCCAGCAGCGCGGCCGCGCCCGCACCGGCGAACAACGACAGCGCCGCGGCCTCGTGCGACTGGTCGGCGGCCGACGGCACGCCGAGCTTGAGCACCGCCGGGGTGCCGTCGGCCCGGCGCGCGGGCGCCACCCAGTTGAAGCTCAGCTCGTACGGCGCGCCGACGGTCAGCCGCCAGTCCCGGGCGACGGCGTCGAGGGTCGCCGGCAGGCCGGCCAGCCAGTCCCGGCCGGCCTCGCCCCAGGCGGCGGCGACGTTGCGGGTGAAGGCGGCGGGAAACATCCGCCCATCCTGCCAGCGCGTCGTGATCGGGCTCAGTAGCGCCCGACGTAGTGGTAACCCGCGTTGAGGCTGCCCGGCGCCGCCCGGACCGGGGCGAGCGCGTCGAACGGTGCCACCTCCAAATACCGGATCGGGTTGCGGTCGGCGTCGACGGTCGGTACGTCGACGGTGCCCGGCGCGGTGCCGCTCTCGACCCAGTCGATCAGTGGGGTGAGGAGGTCGGGCACGCCGATCTCGGACGGGTTGCCGTCGGCGTCGGCCGGGCCGAAGAGGCAGTGGTAGCCGGCCGGGATCAGGTAGAGGCGGGTGAAGGCGTCGGCGCCGCCGCGCCGCTGGACCGCGCGGTAGTAGTCGATCGTGGAGAACGGCGGGATCGAGGCGTCGGCCCAGCCGTGCCAGAGGATCAGTCTGCCGCCGTGGGCGCGGAACGCCGACAGGTCGGGGTCGTTGGCGTTGTAGAGCGCGTCGCCGACCAGGTTGAGCCGGTCGAAGGTGGCCCTGCTGAACCTGACGTCGGTGAGCCGGAAGCCGGCGGGCAGCACGGTCGGGTAGCCGAGGTAGCGCAGGTACTGGTAGGCGATCTCGCCCGCCCCGCCGGGCGGCGAGCCGGAGCGGACCACGAACTGGTCGATCCAGCCGAGTTCGGAGCCGTAGGGCATGCCGCCGTTGTAGAGCCCGTCCGGGCCGCGGTAGAACGCCACCACCGCCGCCACCTGGGCCGGGGTCAGGCAGGTCGGGTGGTCGGTGCCGGGCGGGCAGCGCAGCGAGGACGGCTGGAAGCCGCAGCGGCGCGGGTCCTGGACGATCTCGCCGCACGCCCTGACCACCGCGGCGTGCAGGGCGGGCAGCTTGTCCGGGCCGAGGACCTGGTCGCCGTGCCGGTCGGTGTTGTGCACGGCGAGCCAAGCCTGCAGCAGCACCAGCGGCGCCTCGTTGCCGGCCGGGGCGCCGGCCAGGATGCCGTCGAAGTCGGCCGGGTAGCGCTGGGCCAGGTTGAGTGCCTGGCGGCCGCCGGTCGAGCAGCCGTCGAAGTAGCGGTGGGCCGGCCCGTGCCCGTAGTACGCGGTGATCAGGGCGTCGGACGCCCGCCGCAGCCGGTGCTCGGAGGTCCGCCCCCATTCGACGCGGGCCCGCGGGTCGGCGCCCCAGGTGGCCGGCTGCGCGCCCGCGTTGTCACCGGTGTGGCCGCTGTCGTCGCCGGCCAGCACCAGCGTCTTGTCGCGCACGGCCTCGCAGAGCACCCCGGCGTTGGGGAACGCGAAGTTGGGCACCGTGCCGCACAGGCCGCTGCAGCCGAGCTGGAGATAGTCGCCGGACCAGCCGCTGACCGGCAGGTCGACGGTGAAGTGGACGGCCGGGTCGAGCACGCCCTCGACCCGGCAGAAGCCGTCGTCGGTGCCGGTGGCGGCCGAGGTGACCCGGCCTTGCGGGACGTGGACGGCGGTGAGGGCGCCGCAGCCGGGCGCCGCGGTCGCCCGGCCGGCCGCGCCCACCCCGCCCAGCACCAGTGGAACGGTGGCCAGTAGGACCAGAAGTCTGCGCAATCTCATGTGGAAGGACGCTAGACACGGTCCGGCCCGTCGGAATCGGCCTGCCGAACGACCCTCGGCTCATCCTCGGGACGGAGGCGCGGTGCCGCGGCGCAGACGGAAGAAGCCGCCACTTGCGTGGCGGCTTCCCCGTGTAACTGCGTGGCAGAATCAGCCAGGTCGGCGCATGCCGGAGATGCCACCGGTGCGGTCGATCGAGGCCATCCGCACGTGGTCACCGGTGTGTGGCGCGTGAACCATGGTGCCGCCACCCACATAGATGCCCACGTGGTGCACGGGACTGCCGTAGAAGATCAGATCGCCCGGCTGCAGTTCACTGCGGCTGACCGACCTGCCCTCCCTGATCTGGTCACCCGTGAAGTGCTCCAGGTGCACACCGACGCTCCCCCACGCCTCCTTGGTGAGGCCGGAGCAGTCGTAACCGCCCGGACCCTCGGCCCCGAAGACGTAGGGCTTGCCGATGAGGTCGCACGCGCGCTGCGCCGCCCGGCCACCCTTGTCGTTTGTGTAGTCGACCGGGCACGCGCCCGTCTTGAGCGGACCGTCGGCGCCGCCACTCGCGCCGTACGCCCTGATCCGCAACTTCTGCAGGTCGTCGACCTTCTTCTGGATGGTCTTCTTCTGCTGTGCCAGCAGCTTGTCGCGCGCTGCCACGGCATCGGTGAGAGTGTCCAGATCACGCTTGTCGGACGACAGCTGATCGCGCAGCTTCGACACGCCCGCGATCGACTCGCGCTGGTGCCGGCTGAACTGATCGAGGAACGTGAGCTTCTCGGTCAGCCCCGTCGGCGAGCCGCTGACGATCATGGCCTTCATCGCGTTGGGCGAACCCTGCATGTAGGCCTGGCCCGCCATGTTGCCCACCTGCGACATGGCGAGATTGACCTGCAGCTCCAGCGGAGCGAGCCGCTTGTCGATCTTCTTGAGCTGAGCCCGGTTCTTGAGCAGCTGGTTGTGCACGTCGTTGTACTGCTCAATCACCAGTTCGAGCTTGTCCCACTGCTGGTCGATCTGCTTTTCGATGCTCGACGGGGACGGCGTCGCGTGCGCCGCTCCGGGAGCAACAAGAATCCCGACCGCGGCGACCGCGCAGGCGATGCTGCGCAGAATTGCGGCGCGTCGCGCCTCAATCCGTTTCACTTAGGTGCAGTGTCCTTTCTTCCCTGAACCGCCGACCGGGTTAGCTGACGGGTTCGGACGGGAAGCTCGCCCGGCCACGATGTCGCTGTGGCTTGACCCCGGTTTCCTGGGTCCCCGGCTCGTTCGCACGATTAGGCGTGGCTCGTCAGTTCGCCCGGGGCCGGACGAGGGGGGACTGCCGAGCCGGGACCACCGTACTCCCGATCACCATCGATGAGAACCCGGCGTTACCAGGGCACACAGCGCATAACACCCGGTGACCGAACGTAATTAATACAGACTTAAAGAGGCCACGCCGAGAGGGCCCGGTCCAGCCAGGGCAGCACCACGATCACTGTGGGTAACACCAGCAGTCCGGCCGCCGCGGTGGCCACCGCGACGGTCAGGCCCGCTGACCGGGGGTCGGTGCCCGCCAGCCGGTCCAGCCGCCGCCGGCGCTCCGCGGAGGCGCCGCGGACCTCGGCCGGGGCGTCCGGGCTGACCGCATCGCCGAGCAGCGCGAGGGCCGTGCGCAGCGGGGCCGCGCCGCCGCGGCGCCGGGCCGCGTCGTCCGCGACCATCTCCAACAGCAGGTGTACGGCGTCGAGCGGCGCCCGGCTGCGCAGCGGCCGGGGCACCGCCCGGTAGAACGCGGTGAACGACTCCATCACCACGTCGTGGCGGTGCCGCAGGTGTGCCTGCTCGTGCGCGATCACCACGCCCACCTGGGCGGCGTCCAGGACCCGCAGCGCGCCGCTGCTGAGCACCACCCGCGACGAGCGCCCCGGCAGGCAGTACGCGATCGGCAGCGGACCGTGCAGCACCCGCAGCCCGTCGGGCACCTCGGCCGGCAGCTCGCCGTGGCGCTCGGCGCTGTCGAGGAGGTCGACAAGCATCCGGTGCCGGGCCCGGCGGGCCCGCGAGCGGCTGCCGACCCGGAACAGCGAGACCGCCAGCCGCAGGATGATCAGCGCGGCGACGGCCAGGGCGCCGAGCAGCGCGGCGGCGCCGACCGGACGGCCGGAGCCCAGCTCGCTGACCAGTTCCTGCGGCGCGGCCAGCACGACGCCGAGCGCGCAGAGCACCCCGGCCAGGGTGATGCTCTGCCAGAGCAGCACGGCGGCGCCCGGCGCCCGGTCGGGCCAGCGGGCCGGCGCGAGGAAGCCCGGCACGACCAGCGACAGCGTGAGCCCGAGCGCGCCGAGCAGCAGCGCGGTCACGGCGCGACGCCCGGGTCCCTCCGCGCCGCCTCGATCGCGGCGGTGAGCGCCGACGGGTCGATCCGGCCGACGAAGTGAGCGAGGGCCGCGTCGCGGACGCCGTCGGGGGCGGCGCTGAGCGCGTCGAGCATCAGGGCGGCCGTCATCTCCTCGCGGCTCTGCGCGGGCGCGTAGCGGTAGGCGCGGTCGGCGCGCTGCTGCAGGACGACGCCCTTCTTGGCGAGCCGGTCGAGCACGGTCATCACCGTCGTGTACGCGAGGTCGCGGTCGCGGCTGAGCCCGTCGTGCACCTGGCGCACGGTCAGTGGCTCGCGCGCGTCCCACAACTGCGTCATGACGTCGCGCTCGAGGTCCCCCAGTGCCATGCGGACCACTCTACTGCACGGCGTCGTACTACGATGCGTAGTATCTACTACGGAATGTCGTAGAGGAGACAACCATGGATGTGCTCGACCTGACCCGGCTGCAGTTTGCGGTGGTGACGATCTATCACTACTTCTTCGTGCCGCTGTCGATCAGCCTGGCCTGCGCCGCCGCCGGGCTGGAGATCGCCTGGCTGCGTACCCGCCGGGAGGCGTACCTGCGGCTGACGAAGTTCGTGGGCGGGCTGCTCATCGTCACGTTCGCCGTCGGCGTCGTCACCGGGCTCGTGCAGGAGTTCCAGTTCGGCATGGGCTGGAGCAACTTCGCCCGCTTCTACGGCGACGTGTTCGGCCCGACGCTCGCCATCGAGGGCATGCTCGCGTTCTTCCTCGAGGCCACGTTCCTGGCCCTGTGGTACTTCGGCTGGGACCGGCTGCCGCGCCGGCTGCATGCGGCCACGATCGTGGTGGTCGCCGCCGGCACCGTGCTGTCGGCGTTCATCATCCTGGCCGCGAACTCGTTCATGCAGAACCCGGTCGCCTATTCGCTGGACCCGGTCACCGGCCGGGCCCGCCTCGACGACTTCGGCGACCTGCTGCTCAACAAGGTCAACCTGGCCGCGTTCCCGCACACCCTCTCCGGGGCGATCATGGTGGGCGGGTCGCTCCTGCTGGCCATCGCCGTGCGGCGCGCGAAATCCGACGACGGGTTCCACCCGCTGGCCCGCCTGGGCGCCTGGATGACCGTCGCGGGCGGCGCGCTGACCGCGCTGACCGGCGACCACCTCGGCAAGGTGATCACCGAGGTGCAGCCGATGAAGATGGCCGCCGCCGAGTCGCTCTACGACACCACGACGGGCGCGCCGTTCTCGATCTTCGCGGTCGGCGACATCAGCGGCGGCAAGCCGTTCTTCAGCGTCGAGGTGCCCTGGCTGCTGTCCATCCTCGCCAAGGGCAGCCCCGGCGCCTCGGTGCAGGGCATCGACGACCTGCAGGCCCAGTACGCCGCGCAGTACGGCCCGGGCAGCTACGTGCCGATGATCCCGGTCGCGTTCTGGACCTTCCGCCTCATGATCGGCATCGGGATGCTGGCCATGGCGGCCGCCGCGCTGTACCTGTGGTCGACCCGCAAGGGCCGGACGCTGGACACCGGCCGCCGCCCCGCCCGGCTGTTCCTGCGCCTGCTGCCGCTGATCCCGCTGCTGCCGACTGCGGCCAACACCTTCGGCTGGCTCTTCACCGAGACGGCGCGCCAGCCGTGGCTGGCGTTCGGCATCTCCAGAGTGGCCGACGGCATCTCCCCCGGCCTGACCGCCACCGAGGTCCTGGCCTCCCTGATCGGCTTCACCGTCGTGTACGGCGTGCTCGCGGTCGTCTGGCTGCGCCTGGTCCGGCACCTGTCCCGGCAGCCGCTCACCGGCCCGCCGGCCCCGGCCACCCCCGCCCACGCCGAAGCACCGGTCTACTGAGGAGCAAAGATGGTCACTGTCTGGTTCTGCCTGGTGGTCCTCTGCTGGACGCTGTTCTTCGTCCTAGAGGGCTTCGACTTCGGCGTCGGCATGCTCGGCCCGATAGCCGGCCGCGACGACCACGAGCGCGGCGCGATCGTCCGCACGGTCGGCCCGTTCTGGGACGGCAACGAGGTCTGGCTGGTCGCCGCGATCGGCGTGACCTTCGCGGCCTTCCCCGACTGGTACGCGGCCCTGCTCTCCGGCCTGTACCTGCCCATGGTCGCGCTGCTGCTGCTGCTCGCGATCCGCGGCACGGGCAAGGGCTTCGCGGTCGTCGCCGGCGAGGTCAAGGACCTCGCGCAGGAGACGGCGAGGGCGACCGAGGACATCTCCCGCCGGGTCGAGACG
>NZ_JBEZXZ010000263.1:0-10133 GCF_040638275.1 Actinoplanes sp. NPDC026623
CCGGGAATGGGAGTACGTCATGGCGTCCGGCTCTGTCCCCGTCCCGTCGCCGGGTGGTCAGACCGGCCTGCCGCCAGCGGGCGGTCAGGTGGAGGTCGGCCTCGTCCAGTTCAGAACTGGCCGGGGATTTCGAGCTTGCGGTAGAAGGTGATCTCCGGCGGGCCCTGGGCGCCGGCCTCCTGCATGATCCGCGGTATGTCGGGCTGGCTTTCGAAGAACTTCTGGAACGTCGCCTCGTCAGGCCATTCGTCGATCACGAGCACCTCGCCGTCGCCGGCGGCGAAGGTGTGCCGGGTGGCGCCGACGGCCTGCCCGGCGCCGGAGACGCCCTCCATCAATGCGGCGTTGGCGTTGGCGAATCGTTCGAGGGCGTTCGGGTCGGCCTTGACACGCAGGATCATGACAACGGGCACGTGACCTCCAGAATCTCCTGAGGAGTCCACCCTATTCACTGGTAATGCCTTATCGGCGTCGATTCACTACTACGAGTGACGTCGAAGGCGCCCGCCCGACCGATGCCGGCCGGCTCGGGCAGCGCGGTCACCGGGCGGCCGCGCAGCGCCTCCCGGGTGAAGTCCCGCCAGAGCCGGGCCGGCAGGTTGTCGCCCTCGATGGCCTTCCCGGCCTTGTCGCGGATCGGCCCGGGGTCGCCCTTCCCGATCCACACCACGCTGGCCAGTTCCGGTGTGTAGCCGGCCATCCAGGCGTCCTGGTTGTCGGAGGTGTCGCCCCACTGCTGGGTGCCGGTCTTGCCGGCGGCCGGCCGGTCCGGCGTGAAACCGTTCCTGCGTACGACCGCGGCGAGCACGGCGGTGACGTCGGCGGCGACGGCCGGCTCCAGCGCGTTCCGGTCCTGCGGCTCGGCGGTCCAGAGCCGGCGCCCGCCCGGGCCCGCGACCGACTCGACGAAGTGCCGGTGGTGCCGGACCCCGCCGCCGGCGAACGTGCCGTACACGGTGGCGAGGTCCGCGGGCGTGACCGCATAGCGGCCGATCGCGATGTCGGGGCGGGTCTGCCCGGGCAGCGGATCGCCCTTGCCGTCGACCAGCGCGGGGGTGTCGCCGTTGGCGGGCGGGATGCCCAGGTCGTGGGCCATCTTGCGGACGCTGTCCGCGCCGAGCTTCTCCGTGACGGCGTAGAACGGCGTGTTCAGGGACCGGACCATCGACTCTTCCAGCGTGCAGTCCGGGCACTGGATGTCGTCGTGGTTGTGCAGCGGCACGCCGAGCCGGCCCGGAAACAGCCGCGGCGAGCCGCCGTCCCATCGCGACTGCGCGCTGATCCCGGCCCGCAGCGCGGCGGCCAGCACGATCGGCTTGAACGTCGACGCGGCGGGGTGCGCGGCCGAGGCGTCGTCGAAATAGCCGCGCTGCTTGCCGCCGTAGTGTGCCAGGACCCCGCCGCTGCGCGGATCCACCGCGACCAGCGCCACCCGCAGGTCCCTGGGCTGCCCGGCCAGGTGCCTGGCGACCTGGGCGAGGCCGGCGGCCTGCGCCTGGGCGTCCAGGGTGGTGACGACGGACAGGCCCCGCGTGTGCAGCGCCCTCGAGGTCACGCCGTGGTCGGCCAGCTCGTGCTCCACCCGGTCGATCACGATGCCGTTCGGCCCGGCGTCGGCCGCCCGGGACGCCGACGCCGCCGGGTACGCCAGATTCCCGCCCAGCCAGCCCTTCTCCCGTGCCGCGGCGGCGATCCAGGTCCAGCGCTCCCGCGCCGCCGCCGCGTCGTTGGCCGGGTCGAAGCCGAACGGGTCCTTGATCGTGGCGGCCAGCACCAGGCCCTGCGCGGCGGTCAGCCGGTCCGTGGTCACCCCGAAGTACGCGTACGCCGCCGCCGCTATCCCGTACGCGTTCCGGCCGTAGTAGATGGTGTTGAGGTAGCGCTCGAGGATCTGGTCCTTGGTGAACTTGCGTTCGAGCTTGACGGCGAGCGCGAACTCCTTGGCCTTGCGGTCCAGGGACACGTCCTGGGTCAGGAACGCGTTGCGGGCGTACTGCTGGGTGATGGTGGACGCGCCCTCGCGCCGGCCGCCGAGGTTGGCCACGGCGGCGCGCAGGATGCCGCGTACCGAATATCCGGAGTGGTGGTAGAAGTCGCGGTCCTCGGCGGCCAGGATCGCCTGCCGCACCGGCAGCGGCACCGCGGCCAGCGGCACGTCGTTGTGGTTCTGCGTGCCGACCCGGGCCAGGATCGTCCTGCCGTCGCGGTAGAAGAGCGTCGACGCCTGCACCTCGACCGGATCGTCCGGCAGCGGCACCGACCGCACGTAGCCCACCACGGTGATGCCGGCCGCGGCCGCCGACACCGTGACCACCACCGTCGCCCACTTCAGCAGGCGCCGCGCCCGGCCCGTACGCCGGTGACGCGGTCCGGACTCCCTGTGTTCGCCAGTTTGATCAGACACGTCTTGCAGACGGTTGCGACCGTCCGGCGGGTGGCGAAAACCGCGAACTACTTTGCGTCAGCCGCCGTAACCCGTTCGAAACCCGTCCTGAGCTGCGCCTCTGCGGAGGTTCAACGAGATCGGATGCGATTTGTCTCGATCTCCCGCGTAGCATCTTCTCCTTCCGATCCGACCGGAGAAGGTGGCGGCGCGGATTCCCGGCACCCACTGACAGGTCAAGGGGGAGCGATGGCCGTCGTCGACGCGTGCACCCGCGACGGGCGCGGCGGCAGCCCGACCGCTGTCGTGATCGACGACGGCACGCTCACCGACGAGGCGCGGCGCGCGGTCGTCCGCGCGGCCGGCACCTCGCACGCCGCGTTCGTCGACACCGCGACCGGTGGCGCGCCCGCCGTGCGGTTCTTCACCGCCGAGGGTGAGCTGCGCAACTGCGGCCACGGCACCATCGCCGCGCAGGCGTTCCTGCTGGAACAGGGCGGCGCGAGCCACCACCGGGGGCGGCAGCGCACCGGCGGCCGGACCTTCGCGACGACGGCCGACCGGCGGCCGGAGGGCATCGAGGTCTGGTTCGACCAGGGCACGATCGAGCTTCGGGACGCGGGCGGCACCGGCGGCGTCGTCGCGGCGCTCGGCCTCGCGCCGGCAGACGTCACCGGCGACCTGCGGATCGCCTCTCCCGGCACGCCGCGGCTGCTCGTCGGCGTCCGCGACCGCCGGGTGCTGCTGTCGATGAGGCCCGACCTCGACCGGCTCGCCGCCGAGTGCCGCCGGCTCGGCCTGCTCGGCTGCTTCCCCTTCGCGCTGTCGGCGGCGGGCGGGTCGGCGGACGCCCGGATGTTCGCACCGGCGATCGGGGTCGGCGAGGACGTCGTCAACGCCAACAGCTCCGGCTGCCTCGCCGCCCACCTGCTCGCGACGGGCCGGGGCGGCGGCCTCGAGGTCCGCCAGGGTGACGCGCTCGGCCGGCCCTGCGTGGTCCGCGCCGCCGCCACGGACACCCCCGCCGGCATCGCCGTGCGGATCGGCGCGACGGCCGCGACTCACCTCGCGGGTTGACCGCGGCGGCCAGAATCGACGTCATGCACCCCTTCGAACCATTCACCGGCGTCCTGGTCCTTCCCGACCGGGCGGTGTTCGGCAGCACGTCATCGGTCATGCTCGGCGACGGCGAGCCGGTCGCCGCCATCCGCTGGCACAACTGGACCGCGCGGGCCCGCTTCGAGATTCTCGACCCCTCCGGATCGAGCCTGCTCGCCTCCGGATCTCGGGTGGGTTTCTGGGGACGGTCCTACCGGGTGCTCGGCCCGCGGCAGGAGCCGGTCCTGGACCTGAAGATCAGCGGCTGGGGCCTGTCCGGGCGTTCCACGATCACGCTGCCCGGCGGCCGCGTCCTCAGCGCCAAGGGCAACTGGTCGGCGCGGAAGTTCGCCGTCGTCGACGAGGCGGGCGCGCCGGTCGCCCGGCTGGTCACCACCAGCCCGCACTTCAGCTTCCGGCCCGACAGCCTCGCCCTGGAACTGCACGTCCCGGTGCTGTCGATCGTCCAGGGCGCCGGGCTCGCGCAGTGCATGCGCGCCGCCGCCGAGGCGGAGCGCAGCACCGCCGCGGCGGCAAACGCCTGAGCGGGCCGCACCGCGATGACCGTCGATTCGCGTCGGGCTATGATCCGTATCACCGTGGGGGCCGGGCAGGCATGTGGTGAGCGGAGGTGCCTCGGTGATCGGGTCCGAGAACGGCCGGGGATGGTTCGAGGCGCCGCCGCCCGCGCCGGGTAACGAGCCGACCCAGGTGCATCCCGTCGTCTCCGCGCCGCCGTCCGCCAGGCCGCCGACGGTGGCCGCGCGCGCGGTGATCGTCTACCAGGACCGGCCGCGCCGCCCCTGGCGGCTCTGGGTGTTCACGGTGGCGCTCGTCGCGCTGACCGCCGGTGTCGTCCTCGGACAGACGGTCGCCTACAAGCCGGCCTACCGGCAGGCGGCCGGCGCGGAGACCGTCGCGGCGGCGCCGTCGTCCAGCCCGCCCGGCCAGCCGTGGCCGGACGCCGCGCACCGGGTGACCGCGCCGCTCGGCAAGGTGCGGACCAGGACCCTCGAGGTGGTCGGCGCCTCGGCCGTGTTGCGGGTCAGCAGCGCCGACCTCGGCGAGACCCTGTTCGACATCGCGACGGCCGACCGCGGCGCGGTTCCGGTGGTGACCGACGGCAAGCGTGGTTCGCGGCTCGAACTGACCCGGACCGGCGAGGCCGGCACCGCGGGCGCGGAGATCCGCCTCAACGCGAAGGTGGCGTGGGTCCTGCGGCTCACCGGCGGCGCGTCCGAGCGCAACATCGACATGCGGGCGGGTGGCCTGCGCCGCATCGAGGTCAACGGCGGCACCGCCCACGTCGTGCTGCAGCTGCCCGAACCGGACGGCACCGTGCGGCTCTCGGTGATCGGCCCGGTCGGCGAGCTGGTCGTCCGCACGAAGGCCGGCACGCCGGTCCGGTTCCGGCTGGGCGGCGGCGCGGGCACGGCCGTCGTCGACGGGAACACCCACCGCGAGGTCAAGGCCGGCGCCGCGCTCGCCACGGCCGGGTGGGACAGCGCCGGGGACCGATACGACGTGGTCACCTCCGGCGCCGTCACCTCGGTGCACACGGCGACCTACTGAGGCATCACCCGTTCGGGTGAACGACGACCTTCAGGCCGGTGCGGGCGGCCGCGGCGGCCATGGCGGCGGTCACCTCGCTCAGCGCGAAGACGTCCGAGACGAGCGGCGCCAGCTCGACCAGGCCCCGCGCGACCAGGTCGATCGCGCGGGGATAGACCTCACCCATCCGGCGCACCAGCACGAGCGTCAGCCCCTTGCGGCGGGCGAGCCCCGCGCTGAACGAGGTGCGGTCGCCATCGGGAATGCCGACCAGCACGACCCGGGCGCCGGGCCGGGCCAGCCGCAGCGCCGCGTCCACCGCGGCGTCCGAGCCGGAGACCTCGAAGACCACGTCCGCGACGCCCTGCTCGCCGGCCGGCTCCGCGCCGAACCGCGCCGCGGCCGCCATCCGGTGCGGCAACGGCTCGGCGGCGAGCACCCGGGTGGCGCCGTGCCGGAAGGCCAACTGGATCAGCAGCAGGCCGATCGGGCCGCAGCCGAC
The DNA here is from genome assembly GCF_040638275.1 of Actinoplanes sp. NPDC026623. Classification (NCBI taxonomy): domain Bacteria; kingdom Bacillati; phylum Actinomycetota; class Actinomycetes; order Micromonosporales; family Micromonosporaceae; genus Actinoplanes; species Actinoplanes sp. NPDC026623. The sequence continues at coordinate 5,535 of NZ_JBEZXZ010000263.1, forward strand.
CACCGCCACCGTCGAGGCCATCCGCAGGTGGGCGAGGTCGAGCGCGTGCAGCGCGACGCCGAGCGGCTCCAGCAGGGCGCCGTCGTCGGCGGACATCCCGGCGGGCAGCCGGTGCAGGCGGCCGGCCGGCCAGGTCAGGAACTCCCGCAGGCCGCCGTCGCGGGAGCCGTGCCCGGCGAAGATCACGTCCGGGCACAGGTTGCCGTGCCCCGCCCGGCAGGATCCGCAGGCGCCGCACGGTACGGCCGGGTCGATCGCGACCGCGACGCCGTCGTCCGGCCCGCCGCGGATGACGCCCGCCATCTCGTGGCCGAGCACCAGCGGGCGGGCGAGCACGGCGTCGCCGATGCCGCCCTCGGCGAACCAGTGCAGGTCGGAGCCGCACAATCCGACCGAGGTCACCTCGACGAGCCGGTCGCCGTCGCCGGCCGGCTCCGGGCGCCGCTCGGTGTGCAGCCGGACGTCGCCCGCGCCATGCAGGCGCGCCACTCGCATGCTGAGCTCGGTCACGGATGGACGCTAACACCGTGATGCCGGATCGCGGGCCGACGATGGATCAGTCATGATCAGCGACATGGACGAAACCGAGGCGCACCGACCATGACCGCCGCCGACCTGCGGGCGATGCTCGTCGCCGGCCATGTCACGCACGCACCGGGCGTCTACGACCCGGCCAGCGCCGCGCTCGCCGTCCGGGCCGGACACCGGGCCGTGCACCTGTCCGGGCCGGCGATCTCGGCCACCATGCTCGGCCGGCCCGACCTCGGCTTCGCCCCGGCCACGCAGATCGCCGACCGGGCGGCGACCCTGCTGCCGGCGCTCGGCGGCGTGCCGCTGCTGGCGGACGCGGACGTCGGCTACGACGATCCGGACCATGCGGTGTGGACCGCGCTCGCCTACCGGCGGGCCGGGATCAGCGGCCTCTGCCTCGACGACGGCGACGACGCCGGCCTGACCGCGGCCCGGATCGCGGCGCTCGTCGAGCGGGTGCCCGAGGTCGTCCTCATCGCGCGGGCCGGCGGACGGGGGCTCGACGAGACGTTCGAGCGGTGCCGGGCGTACGCGGCGGCCGGCGCGGACGCGGTTCTCCCCGTGGGCGTCCGCGAGGCCGACCTCGGCCGGCTGCGGGCCGCGCTTCCCGGCGTACCCATGGTCGTCTGCCGATCCGAGGCCGCGACCGGCGGCGGGCGCCTGACCGGCGCGGAGCTGGCCGGGCTGGGGGTGGGGCTGGTGCTGCACCCGCTCGCCGCCGTGCTCGCCGCGCTGCGGGCGGCGTCGCTCGCCTACCGCGCGATCGCCGAGGAGGGCGACGCCGAGCGGGTCGACCGGATGCCGCCGGCCGTCTACGCCACGCTGACGGATCGGCCGGAGCCGGAAATCACCGCGGAGATCAATAAGATCGACACCTGAGGTCCTGTCACCCGTTTGGTGATTCCCACAATGCCGGACCTATTGTTCAGGCAATATTCGGGTATTTCCCTCCGAGAAGGTTGTCATGCCGAAACCGGCGCCGGTGCACCGCAATCCCATCCTGATTGCGATGTTCTGCACCGCGGTCGCCATTCCCTCGGCGACGGCACCGTCCCGGACGGCCGCGACCGCCGCCGCGCCGACCGTGCAGCCGGGCACCTTCCAGGGTTCCGCCTTCGACACCTGCACGGCGCCGTCCGGTGCGAGCATGGCGGCGTGGCTCGCCTCGCCCTACCGGGCGGTCGGCGTCTACTTCGGCGGCGACAACCGGGCCTGCACCCAGGCCGACCTCACCGCCGGCTGGGTCAGCACCCAGGCCGCGGCCGGCTGGCACCTGATCCCGCTCTACGTCGGACCGCAGGCCTCCTGCACCCTCGCCACCAGGAAGAAGAAGCGGATCCACAACGCGCGGGCCGCCGCGCAGGGCGCCACCGCCGCCCGGGACGCCGCCGCGCGGGCGCGCGCGCTCGGCCTGGCCGCGCAGAGCGTGCTGGTCTACGACATGGAGGCGTACCGGACCGGCGACGCCGCCTGCCGCGCCGGCGTGCTCGGGTTCATGGGAGCCTGGACCGCCCGGCTGCACGACCTCGGCTACCTGTCCGGCTTCTACAGCAGCATGGGCTCCGGCGTGGCTGACCAGGTCGCCAACTACGCCGCACCCGGCTACGTCCGCCCGGACTATCTGGATTTCGCCCGCTGGGACCGCGCGGCCACGATCATCGACGCGGCGATCCCGGCCGGCCACTGGTGGCCGCACCGCCGGATGAAGCAGCACACCGGCGACCACATCGAGACCTGGGGCGGCGTCCCGATCAACATCGACAGCAGCACTGTCGACTTCGCGCCGCCGCCCGCCGCGAGATCGGGCGACCTCAACCGCAACGGCTGGTCGGACGGGCCGGCCCGCACGGCGAGGACCGACGACCTGTTCCTCTGTCAGCGGCGGAGGAAGCTCCCCAGGAGCCGGGCCCATTCGCCGGGATTCTCCAGGTGCGCGTCGTGGCCGGCGCCGGCGATGACGGCGTGTTCGACGTCCGGCCGGAGCTCCACCATGCGCGACACCTCGTCCGCCGTGGTGGTGCCGTTCTCGCCGCGTACCAGCAGGGTCGGCGCCGTGACCCGCGCCCATTGCGCCCATTGCGGCGACTCCGCGACCGGCTCGATGGCGGCCCGCATCACCTCGGGCTCGAAGCGCGGCCACAGCCCGTCGGCGCGCTCCTCCAGGTCGTCGACCCAGGACCGCGCGATCGGGGTCGAGCCGAGGAAGCCGGCCGCGGCCCGCGCGTCGCGAAACGGCACCGGCCACGAGGCGAACCAGGCGCCCAGCCTGGCCGGATAGTCGTCGGTGTCGTCGCGGCCGCCGACGCCCGCCTCCAGCATCACGAGCCCGCTCACCAGGCCGGGATGCCGGGCGGCGGTCAGCATCGCGGTGTGTCCGCCCATCGACTGGCCCACCAGCGTCACCGGCCCGCCGCCCGCGAGTTCACCGATGACGGCGACCACGTCGTCGACGTACGCCGAGCGGGAGAGGTCGCGGGGGCGGCGGGTGGAGCGGCCGTGACCGCGCTGATCCATCGCGATGACCCGGCGGCCCGGCAGCAGGCTCTCGGCCGTGGCCCGCATCTCCCGGCCGCTTCCGGCCAGGCCGTGCAGCAGCACCACCACGTCGTGGCCCGAACCGCCGTCCAGGCAGGACAGCCGGACGTCGTCGCGGTGGATCTCCGCTCTCTTCATCGGCCTATTCAACGTGACGCTCTACCGAAGAGATCGTGGGGGAGCTTGCGGACCTCGGCGAGCACGTCGTTCCAGGGGAACGAGCCGCCGGGGTCGCGGTGGGAGCGGTTGGGGCTGGTCTGGTCGGTGAGCACGACGCGGACGCCCTCGGCGCGCAGGCAGCCGATGCTGCGGGCGTAGGCGCCGTAGCTGGCCAGCGCGCGGTTCATCCAGGGGGCGACGATGATCGGCTTCCGGTTGCCGATCGCCTCGCAGACGACGCCGACGGCGAGGGTGTCGCTGATGCCGTTCGCCAGTTTGTTGACGGTGTTGAAGCTGGCCGGGGCGACCACGTAGGCGTCGGCGGGGGGCAGCACGTCGGGATCGTGGGGGTTGGCGTACGCCGACCGGACCGGGTGGCCGGTGAGGTCGGTCAGGTGCGCCGCGTCGACGAACCGGGCACCCATCGGAGTCGTGATCACGCACACCCGCCAGCCGTCCGCGATGGTGTCGGCGATGAAGTCGTAGCTGGTCGCGGCGTTGCTGACGCCGCAGATGACGGCATAGAGAACAGGCGATGCCGAGGTCAAAGTCGGTCTCCTCGGTGGGTAGCAGCGGGGTTACCGCGCGTGGGGCCCCGGCATCCGGCGGTGCTGCGGTCGAGCACTGCCGGCCAGGGCCCCATGCGCTTCGGTGGTCACCCGCGGCAACGAGTGACGCTGCGGCGTCCGGTTCGGGTCGCCGTCTCAGGTGATCATGTCAGCGGCGCCGATCGGCGATCAGCTTGCGACGTCGAACTCGCCGTCCTTGGCGCCGCCCACGAACGCGGCCCACTCCGCGGTCGTGAAGACGAGTGCCGGGCCGTGCGGGTCCTTGCTGTCGCGGACGGCCGCGCCGTCGCCGAGCAGCGCCACCTCGACGCAGTTGTTGCCGCCGTTGCCGTTGCTGCGGCTGCTCTTCTTCCACAGCGCGGAATTCACCTCGGGGATGTTCATGGTCAGATCTCCGTTCCATGTTCGGGACCAACTCTGACAAATCGCACGGCCGCGCCGACGGCTTCGCCGGCCCGGTTCGCCGGCCTCGGGGGAGACCGCCGTGCTGGTTCCCAGCGTGGGTCCGTGCGGCGGCCCTGGGTTGCCCACCTGGCAACCCACTAACGACCGAGGACTCCGCACCGCTCGGCCAGCCCGCGCAGATCGGCGCCGCCGGCCCGGCGGTGGCTCTTGTCCAGCAGCGCGAGGACGCTGTCGCGCACCACGGGGCTGAGCCGGACCCGCAGCGGGGCGGCCCGCTCGGCGTGCCGGAACGCCTCGATCGCCTCCGGGCGGCGGTCCAGCTGCTCGAAGGCCCGGCCCACGTCGACCCAGAGGTACGACATGCGCTCCCGGTTGGGCACCGGCCGCTCGAGGAGCGGCC
>NZ_JBEZXZ010000264.1:0-10131 GCF_040638275.1 Actinoplanes sp. NPDC026623
GGCGGGTGCGCCGCTCCGCCGGCTGGGTGGCCCGGGCCCGCTCGCCGGCGGGCCGGGCCGGGCCGGCGATGTCCGCCTCGATGGCCCGCCAGACCGCCTCCGGCGGGGACGGCAGGTCCCGCAGCTCCTGGCTGCCGGCACCGAGGTCGGCGACATTGCGCAACGTCTCGAGGTCGCGCCGGCAGTCGGGGCACTGCGCCACATGATCTGACTCGCCGAGTTCCGGCTCCTCCTCAGAGAGCGCGAGAAGAACCAGCCGATCGGGATCCACGTGTTGCACCGTCCACCTCCCAACGACGTCGCAGGTTCGCCATTCCACGGCGGATATGGCTCTTGACCGTACCGAGGGGCAGCCCGGTGACGGCCGCTATCTGTGGATGGGTGAGATCGTCGTAGAACGCCAGCTCCAGGGTGCGCCGCTGCTCCTGCGGCAACCGGCCGAGCTCGTCGGCGACGACCAGCCGGTCCACGATCCGCTCGGGGGTCTCGCGTTCGTCGGGCGCGAGCTGTGCCCGTACGGTCTCGGTGACCCGAAGGTCGCGCGCCGCCGACCGCAGGCGGTCGACGGCCTTGCGCCGGGCGATGCCGAGCAGCCAGCCCAGCATCGTGCCGCGCTGCGGGTCGAAGCCGTCCCGTCCCGCCCAGGCCGCAACGAACGTCACCTGGGTGACGTCCTCGGCGTCCGCGCGGTTACCCAGCATCCGCTGGGCCAGATACAGCACGGCAGCTCCGTGCCGATCGTAGGCCGTCCGCAGAGCCTTCTCGTCGCCGTCGCGTAACCGCTCGGCGAGTTCGTCGTCGGAGCTCATCGACCTCCCTTCCGCGCACAGGTTCTCCCGTTGATTCGCTCGGCGGCCCCCCGCCGGATGCACCTGCGACTTCCCAGTTTCCGCCGCATCCACCCGCAGCCGCCGTGACGAAGGACCGGGCGTAGCGAAATTCACGACGATCTGTTCGAGGAGTCCCGATGCGCATCCTGTCCCTGTGTCGCGCGGCCACGGCCGGCGCGGTGGTCCTGGTCGCTCTCGGCACCACAGGTTCACCAGCCTTCGCCAGGTCCGGCTCGCAGGTCTCCGTCGTGCACGGCATACCCGGGCAGGCGGTCGACGTCTACGTCAACGGCAAGAAGACCATCCCGGACTTCCAGCCGGGCAAGGTTGCCGGTCCACTGACGCTCCCCGCCGGGAAGTACGACATCGCACTCACCAAGCCCGGCGACGCCATCGGCGACGCGCTGCTGACCGTTGCCGGCGCCGAGGTGCCCGGGGACGCGAACATCAGCCTGGTCGCGCACCTTGGCACCGACGGCAAGCCCGTGCTGACGCCGTTCGTCAACGACACCGCCAAACTCGCCGCGGGCAAGGCCCGGCTGATCGTCCGGCACACCGCGGCGGCGCCGGCGGTCGACATCCGGGCCGGCGGCGACCCGGTCTTCACGTCCCTGACCAACCCGGACGAGGCCAAGGCCGACGTCGCCGCCGGCACCGTCTCCGCCGACGTGGTCCTCGCCGGCACCCAGACCCGGGTGCTCGGGCCCACCGACCTCGACCTGAGGGAAGGCACCGCGACCATCGTGTACGCGGTCGGCTCGGCAGAGGACAAGACCCTCGATGTCGTGTCGCAGACGATCACCGGCCTGCACTCGGCGCCGGGTGGCGTGCCCGGCGGCAACGGTGGCCGCGCCGACCTTGGTACGCCGCTGCCCTGGTACGGCGTCGGCATCGCCGGCCTCCTGCTGGCCGTGTTCGGTCTGGCCAGGACGGTGACCGGCCGTCGATGAGCGTGCACCCGCGCGGCGGCACGTCCCGGCACCTGCCGGGGCGTGCCCTGCTCACCGTGTTGCTCGGGATGGGCCTGACCACCGCCGCCGGCGTGGTCGCCTGCCGATCACAGCCGCCCGGCGACTTCGGCGCGCCGGCGGTGGCCACACCGGCAACGGCGCCGCCCGCCCCGGCCCGGGTACCCGTTCAGGACGGCCGGCTTCCGGCAGCCCGCGCCGTCGACGCACCCACCCGGCTGCGCATTCCGGCGGTGAACCTGGACGCGGCGGTCGACGCCGTCGGCATCGACGCGGCGACCGGCGCCCTCGCCGTTCCGCCGAGCGTCGACCGGGTCGGCTGGTACTCCTACGGACCCGGCCCGAACGCGTCGGCGGGCTCCATCGTCATCGCCGGGCACGTGGACAACGCGACCGCGGGCGAGGGCGCGTTCTTCCGGCTCGGCGTTCTGGCCCGCGGCGATGTGGTGACGGTGACCGGCCCCGGCGCGAAGACCCGGACGTTCGAGGTCGTGGCCCGGCAGCGGTACCGCAAGACGGCGATCCCCCTGGCGAGGTACTTCGCCCGCGACGGCGCCGTACGGCTCACGCTGATCACCTGCGGCGGCCCGTTCGACGCCGGGACCCGGCACTATCGCGACAATGTCGTCGTCACCGCGGTCCCGCGCCGATAGCAGCGCGCCTCGGCGGCGGCCCGGCGTGGCCGATCAAGGCCGGCCGGGCCGTCGTACGGGCTGAGGCGGCGAGCCGGCAGTCAGCGGGAGGCCGGCTCCGAGATGGGCAGGCTCACCAGGAACCGGGTGTCGCCCGGCCGGGACTCCAGGACGATGTCGCCGCCGTGGCCGCCGACCACGATCCGGTACGAGATGTCGAGGCCGAGCCCGGTGCCCTCGCCCACCGCCTTCGTGGTGAAGAACGGCTCGAAGACCCGCTTGCGCAGCTCCTCGGGCACGCCGGGGCCGGTGTCGCCGATCGAGACGACGACCTGGTCGTCCTGCCGGTACGTCTTCACGGTGAGCGTGCCGGCGCCGTTCATGGCCTGCACCGCGTTGTCGACGATGTTGGTCCAGACCTGGTTGAGCTCGGCCGGGTGCGCCGGGATCCGGGGCAGGTCGCGGTCGTACTCCTTGACCACCTGGACGCCCGTACCGATCTTGTGGGAGAGCATCACCAGGGTGCTGTCCAGGCCGGTGTGCACGTCGATCCACTGGTGCGCGGCGCGGTCCAGCTGCGAGTACTGCTTGGCGGAGGTGACAAGCGACGAGACCCGGCCGGTGGCCTCCTCGATGTCGCTCATCAGCTGCTCGGTCTCGAGCGCGTACCCGATCCAGTGGATGGCCTGGTCGAGCAGGCCCGGCTCGACCACCTTGGCCTCGATCAGCTCGAGGCACTCGATGTCGAGCCCGCCCTGCGCGAAGACCGGGGCGAGGTCCCAGCCGCCGGTGACGCCGTGCTCCTGCATCCAGTCGCCGAGCTCGTCCTCGCGGTCGGAGGCCTGCAGCGCGGTCAGCGTCGGCGCCTTGGCGGCCCGCTCGATGACGTCCTCCTGCAGCTCCACCAGCGCGTCCAGCCGCTCGGGCGCGACCTTGCCCGCGGCGAGCATGCCCAGCTTGTGCCGCATGCCGGCGACCCGCTGGCGCAGCGCGCCGGTGGCCCGCGACGCGGCGGCGGCGGGGTTGTTGAGCTCGTGCATGAGGCCCGCGGAGAGCGCGCCGAGCGCGACCAGGCGCTGCCGCTCCCCGATCGCCACCTGGGTGGTGCGCATGCCGAGGGTGAGGCCCTCGAGCAGGTGCAGCGCCATCGGGAACCAGTCGCGCATCAGCGAGCCGAAGTCCTCGGCGCTGAGCACGAAGAAGTCGGAGTCGTCGAGCGCGCGCATCGACGCCATGTAGCGGTGCTGCACGCCCTCGTCGCGGATGTACGCCCGGGTCGCGCCCATGTAGACGCCGCGCTGCTCCGTACGGGTGGTCTCGACGTCGTCCTGGCCGACCCGGCGGGTGAGCGCGACGGTGCCGCTGAGCAGGACGAAGAACTTGTCGGCCGGATCGCCCTCCTGGATCACCAGTTGCCCGGCGGCGGCGTGCTGCGTGCAGCCGTGCCCGGCGATCCAGGCGAGCTGGTCGTCGGTGAGCTTCTCGAACAGGAAGAGGGTGCGCAGTTCGTCGACGGTGAGCATGCCGGGTTGGCACGGTTCGAGTTCGGTCATTACTGCGCCTCCAGGTAGCGGTGGACCAGCGTGACGGCCATCGCGCCCTCGCCGACCGCCGATGCCACCCGTTTCACCGAGTTGGCCCGGACGTCGCCGGCGGCGAAGATGCCGGGAACGCTGCACTCCAGGTAGAACGGATCCCGGTCCCGATCCCATCCCTTCGGCCGGGTTCCGCCGGAGAGCAGGTCCGGGCCGGTGTAGAGGAAGCCCTTCTCGTCGCGGGCCACCGTGTCGCCGAGCCAGTCGGTGCGCGGCTCGGCGCCGATGAAGACGAACAGGTAGCCGCACTCGACGCTGGTCACCGTGTTGTTCTTGCTGTCGCAGATGGTGATCGCCTGGAGGTGGTCGCCGCCCTGCGCACCGACAACCTCGCACCGGGTACGCACGCGCACGTTGTCCATCCGGTTGAGCTGCTGGATCAGGTAGTACGACATGGACGCCTCGAGGGAGTCGCCGCGCACCAGCAGGGTCACGCTGCGGGCGTACCGGGAGAAGAAGAGCGCGGCCTGACCGGCGGAGTTCGCGCCGCCGATGATGTAGACGTCGCTGCCCGCGCAGGACGGCCCCTCGGTCGCGGCCGAGCCGTAGTAGACGCCCGCGCCGGTCAGCTCGGGGATGCCGGCGGCGACCAGCGGCCGGTAGGCGACGCCGGTGGCCAGCACGATCGAGTGCGCCGAGACCTCGCCGCCGTCGGCGAAGCGCAGCGTCCGGGCGGAGCCGTCCGGGTGCAGGCCGACCACCTCGCGGGTGTTGAGCACCTCGGCGGAGAACTTGCCGGCCTGCCGGCGCGCCCGGTCGGTGAGCTGCGCGCCGGAGATGCCGTCCGGGAAGCCCAGGTAGTTTTCGATCCGGGAGCTCTGCCCGGCCTGCCCGCCGACTGCCTGCCGCTCCACCAGCAGCGTCCGGAGGCCCTCGGACGCGCCGTAGACGGCGGCGCCGAGCCCGGCCGGCCCGCCGCCGACGATGATCAGGTCGTAGAAGTCGCGCTCCGGCGCGATCGACAGCCCGGCCGCCTCGGCGACCTCGGACGTGCTCGGCTGCGCCATCGCCCGGCCGTCCGCGGTGACCACCAGCGGGATCGACTCCGGGCCCACCCCGGCGGCCTCCAGCAGGCGGCGCCCCTCGGGGTCGTCGGCGCCGAACCACCGGTACGGGACCAGGTTGCGCGCCAGGAAGTCGCGGATCTGGTAGGACGGCTCGCTCCACCGGTGCCCGACGACGCGGATGTCCTCGACCTCCCGGTCGCCGACGGCCTGCCAGGCGTCGAGCAGCGCGTCGATGACCGGGTAGAGCTTCTCCTCGGGCGGGTCCCAGGGCTTGAGCAGGTAGTGGTCGACGTCGACCACGTTGATCGCCTGAATCGCCGCGTCCGTGTCCGCGTACGCGGTCAGCAGGGCGCGGCGGGCGTTCGGGAACAGGTCCATCGCCTGCTCGAGAAACTCGATGCCGTTCATCTGCGGCATCCGGTAGTCGGCGAGCATGACGGCGACCCGGCCGCCGCGCAGCTTGAGCTCCCGCAGCGCCTCGAGCGCCTCGGCGGCCGACGCGGCCCGGACGATCCGGTACGCCTCCCCGTAGCGGCGCCGCAGGTCGCGGGCGATGGCCCGGGAGACCGAGGGGTCGTCGTCGACGGTCAGGATGGCGGGGTGGCCCATGCGGAATCCTTACGGATGCGTGAAGGAGCGGGCGTCGGGTACCTCGTAGGCGACGTTGTCCAGGTAGCACCACCACCAGGTCTCGCCCGGCTCGTAGGACTGCACGATCGGGTGGCCCTCGGCGTGGAAGTGCGCGGTGGCGTGCCGGCCGGGTGACGAGTCGCAGCAGCCGACGTGGCCGCACGTCATGCAGACGCGCAGGTGCACCCAGCGGCCGCCGGCGGCCAGGCATTCGACGCATCCCTCACCGGACGGCTTGACGTCCTCGGTCTGGTCCAGGTGTGTACACGTTGCCCCGGTCATGCGCGGGCTCCTCCCTCGGCGATCAGGTCGTTGAACTCGGGATGCCGCTCGACGTAGCCGGCGACGTACGGGCAGGTGACGACGACCGGGGTGGCCCGGCCGCGGGCGTCGGCGAGCGCGGCGCCGGCGAGGCGGCCGGCCAGGCCCTGGCCCTGGAAGGCCTGGTCGATCTCGGTGTGCGCGAGCTCGATCCGGTCGCCGTGGCGCCGGTAGTTGAGGACGCCGGCCAGCTCGCCGCCGAGCAGGACCTCGTAGCGCGACTGCTCGAAGCTGTCGACGACGGTGGCCTCCGCCAGGTCGCCGCCGCCGACCTGGGCGCTGCCCTCGACCCGCAGCTTGCGGCGGGCCCGCTCGTAGAACGAGGTCTGCCCGAAGCGGATGACCTGGGCGGCCGCGGGCACGGGGATGATGGACAGCTTGTCGCCGGGCTTGGCGTAACCGTGGATGATGCCGTCGACCTCGACCGCGAGCCGGCCGCTGGTCGGGCGCACGTCGAGCTCGAGCTGCTCGTCGGGGGACAGCACCAGCGAGCGGTTGAACGACGAGTGCGCGGCGGCGGCGCTGACCAGCAGCCCCTCGACGTTGGGCGACACGATCGGCCCGCCGGCCGAGAAGCTGTAGGCGGTGGAGCCGGTGGGCGTGGCGACGATGACGGCGTCGGCCGCGTACCGGACGAAGTTGCTGCCCTCGACGTTGATGCCGACGTGCGCGAGGCCGTCGCCGGGCACCCGGACCAGGGCGATGTCGTTGAACGCCGAGACCTCGTCGCCGCCGGGCAGCACGGCCCGCACCGCCGTGCGGGACTCGATGGTGAACCGGTGCTCGTCGATCGACGAGAGCGCGCCGGCCAGGCCGGGCAGGTCGACCTCGGCCAGGAAGCCGAGCCGGCCGACGTTGACGCCGAGCACGGGGGTCTTGCGGCCCTCGACCAGGCGCATGGTGCGCAGCATGGTGCCGTCGCCGCCGAGGCTGACCAGCAGCCCGGCGCGTTCGACCATCTCCTCGGCGGAGACCGCGACGGCGGCGCAGTCGATCCGGGTGATCTCGTCGTGCAGTCCGAGGACGGTGACGTCGCGCCCCGCCGCCCACCGGACGATGGCCTCGATGGCGGAGCCGCAGTCCCGCTTCGGATGCAGGACCAGCCCGACCACTTTGATCATGCCCACGAATGACACCCCACGATCATCCAGCGAACGCCCCCGGTCGCACGCGTCAGCGTTCAGCCTTGCACGTCCGACCGGGATACCGCGAGGGGCTTGCTCAGCGCGTGAGCGCCACCGCCACCGGGGTCAGCACGCTGGCCTGGTCACGCTGGCCGTCCTCGAGCGCGCCGAGGGCCGCCGCCTGGTACGTGGTCAGGGTGCGCAGCAGCCCGGGCGGTGCGTATCCGCGGCCGGGGTCGCCCAGCAGCACGTTCGCGCCGCGGCTCATGGCACGGGCGATGAACGGCAGCATCTTGGCCGCGACGTCGGCGTTGTAGAGGCAGTCGCCGGCGAGGATCACCTCGGCGTCGTCGCCGTCGCCGTCGGTGAGGTCCTCCACGACGGTCGCGATCCGCTCGCCGTTTGCGTTGGCGTTGGCCTGGATCGCGGCGATGGCGTAGCCGTCGGTGTCGTTGGCGGTCACCTCGGCGGCACCGGCCTGCGCGGCCGCGATGGCGACCAGCCCGGAGCCGGAGGCGAGGTCCAGCACGCGGCGGCCCGCGACCAGCTCGGGGTTGTCCAGGACGTAGCGGGCGAGAGCCTGCCCGCCCGGCCAGGCCGTCGCCCAGTACGGGGCCGGCAGCGGTGCGCCTTCCTCGGCCTCGAGGCGCGCCCAGAGCAGCACGGCGTCCTCGGCGAGGAAGAGGTGTACCTCCGGGACCATCGGCACGGAGGTCAGGTTCAGGGCGTCCTGTTGCGGCGCCCTTGCGGGGAACGAGGCGTTACGCAGCAGCCGTCGCTGCAGGGCGCTGTGGGTCGCGACCGCGTAGGGGGCTCCGGAGTACGTCTTCACACCACTCTTTTCCGTAGAAGGGAAACGACCGAGGGCCGCGCCTTCCGCTTCAACGCGGGAGGCACGGCCCTCGTGACGTACGTCAGATGGGACGGATGTTCGCCGCCTGCAGGCCCTTCTGGCCCTGCTCGATGTCGAACTCAACCCGCTGGTTCTCCTCGAGAGTGCGGTATCCGTCGGAGGCGATGGCGGAGAAGTGGGCGAAGACGTCCGGCGCACCACCGTCCTGGGTGATGAAGCCGAAGCCCTTGTCTGCGTTGAACCACTTCACTGTGCCGACAGCCATGTCAAGCCCTTTCGCAACCACAAGGAGTTCACACCTCGCGAACTCCGTCGCCGCCCGTAGAGATCGGGAAACCGAACCCATACGACAAAAGCCCGGGGGGCTCGGATACCCACCAGGCTCTGGCAAATATGAGAAATCGGAACGACAACCCCTCCAAGCTAGCACGTTCCGCAACGAACCGACGCCAGGACGCGACCTGACATCGGTGGACAATAATCATTGAGGTTTCTTGACAGAATTAACAAGTATCGACAGACTCCGATTTAGAGAGCGCTCTCCTTCCCCTCGAAGTTCCCCCTGGTCAGCGGAAGGATCCCCATGTCACGTCCCGTCAAGCTGCTCGGCGTCGCCGCCGTCGCGGTGACCACCGTCGGCCTCTTCCCGTTAACAAGTTATTCCTCCGAAACACCCACCCCAAGCGCACCCAGCGCGGTCGCCCGCTTCGACATGGCACCCGGCATGGTCGCCGCGATGCGCCGCGACCTGAGGCTCACCGACGACCAGATCGCGGCCCGCCTCGCCACCGAGGCGGCGGCGCCGGTCGTCGAGAAGCGGCTGCGCGCCCGGCTCGGCAAGGCCTTCGCCGGCGCCTGGATCCCGGCCGGCGCCGAGCGGCTCACCGTCGCGGTGACCTCCGCGACGTCGGCCGCCGCGGTCCGCGCCGAGGGCGCCGACGTCAAGATCGTCGCGCGCGGCGACGCCGACCTGGCGGCCGCCCGCCGGCGGCTGGACCGCAACGCCGCCGAGGCGCAGGGCACCGCCGTCCGCGGCTGGTACGTGGACGTCGCCGCCAACCGGCTCGTCGTCATGGCCAAGCCCGGCGGCGCCGCCGCGGCGCGCAGGTTCGCCCGTGACAGCGGCGCCGGCGAGGTCACCGTCGTTCCCGCGGCCGAGGCGCCCAAGCCGATGTACGACATCCGCGGCGGCGACCAGTACGTGATCAACGGCAACACGCTCTGCTCGATCGGCTTCCCCGTCGCCGGCGGCTTCGTCAGCGCCGGGCACTGCGGCGGCGTGAACAGCCCGACTCTCGGCTACAACAACGTCGCGCAGGGCACCTTCGCCGGTTCGTCGTTCCCGGGCAACGACTACTCGTGGATCCGGACGAACGGCAACTGGACGCCCCAGCCGTGGGTGAACAACTACTCGGGCGGCAACGTGATCGTGGCCGGCTCGCAGGACGCCGCGATCGGCAGTTCGGTCTGCCGCTCGGGCCGGACCACCGGCTGGCGCTGCGGCACCATCCTGGGCCGCGACGAGACCATCGTGTACTCGCAGGGCTCGGTCTCCGGGCTCAGCCGCAGCAACGCCTGCGCCGAGCCGGGCGACTCCGGCGGCTCGTGGATCTCCGGCAACCAGGCGCAGGGCGTCACCTCCGGCGGCTCGGGCAACTGCACGTCCGGCGGCACGATGTGGTTCCAGCCGGTCAACGAGATCCTCGGCGTCTACGGCCTCTCGCTGACCACCAGCGGCGGTGGCGGCGGGGCGAACTCGGTCATCAGCAACTGGAACAACAAGTGCATCGACGTGCCGAATGCGAACTTCTCCGACGGCGTGCCGGTGCAGATGTGGGGGTGCAACGGCACCGCGGCGCAGAAGTGGAACTTCGTGAACGGCACCCTGCAGACCTCGAACAACAAGTGCCTCGACGTGGCGTGGGGCTCGACCGCGAACGGCGCGGTCATCCAGATCGCGAACTGCAGCGGCAACGCGGCGCAGCAGTTCGTCCTGTCGGCGGCCGGCGACCTGGTCAACCCCCAGGCGAACAAGTGCGTGGACATCGACGCCTGGAACGGCAACGACGGCGCCCGACTGATCCTCTGGGACTGCACCGGCGGCGCCAACCAGAAGTGGCGGCGCGGCTGACCCGAAAAACTGTTATCGCCCGCCGATCGCGCTTTATGCG